>JAQTRB010000304.1 GCA_028712015.1 Syntrophales bacterium | reverse complement strand
TCGGTTGATGACTTTGAGCAGTGGGTCGGGCATTGTTCTGAATTGGCGGATGCGGTGGATCAAGAAGGATCCATTTTATATATCAAGATGACATGCGATACGCTCAATGCCCAATTTACGGAAGATTATAAAAATTTTATTCAAGATGTTGTGCCTGCAGTCAAACCATTGAGTGATGAACTGAACCGCAAATTTCTGCATTGTAACGCGATATTTCAGCTTGACCCAAATCGATACCGGATCTTTGAACGTAATATCAAAGCCGATGTGGAATTGTTTTGCAGCGAAAATGTGCCATTAGAAACAGATGTTCAGCTGCTGTCCCAGGAATATCAATCAGTTTGCGGCGCCATGACGGTCCATTTAGACGGCCGGGATCAGACCATGCCAGAGATGGCCGTGTATCAATTGTCAACAGATCGGGTGGTGCGAGAAGCAGCGTGGCGTGCCGTCGCGGAGAGGCGCATGGAGGATCATCGTCGGCTGGAAGATATTTTTTCTGCCATGTGCCACTTGCGTCATACCATCGCCCGCGGCGCCGGATTTTCCAATTTCATGGACTATCAATTTAAGGCGTATCACCGGTTTGATTATCAGCCGGAACATTGCAAACGTTATCATGACGCTGTGCAATCGTGTGTTGTTCCTGTGTGGCAGCGCATCTTGAAGCAGCGGCACGCTCAGCTGGGCGTACAGTCATTGCGGCCATGGGATCTCAGCGTTGATACTGCTGGTCGGGACCCACTGAAGCCGTTTGCTGATGTTACGGCTTTGATTGCTGGCGTTGATCAGATGTTTATGAACATTGATCCTGACCTCGGGTCGCAGTTTGGCGCGATGGCAGCGGAAGGATTGTTGGATCTTGCCAGCCGAAAAGGCAAAGCGCCAGGTGGCTATCAAAATACATTATCTGAGGCCCGCAAACCGTTTATTTTTATGAATGCGGTTGGGGTTGATGGGGATGTCCGTACGCTGTTGCATGAGGGGGGGCACGCATTTCATGCCATGGCGTGTGCGGGCGATCCGTTGCATGCCTATCGTCAGGCCCCGATGGAATTTTGTGAAGTTGCGTCAATGAGTATGGAGCTGTTGGGCAATCATTTTCTCAGCGCTTTTTATCATGAGCAGGATGCGCAGCGGTCGATCCGTGATCATCTGGAAAGTGTTATTCATCTTCTCGCCTGGGTTGCCAATGTGGATGCGTTTCAACATTGGATTTATGAAAATCCTGAGAATACCGCTCAAGAACGCGGTCAAAAATGGGTCGAATTGTATCAGGCGTTTAACGGGACAGAAACGGATTGGTCTGGTTTGCAGCCGCATTTGGAAATATTATGGCATCGTCAGCTGCATATTTTTGAAGTCCCATTTTATTATATCGAATATGGGATTGCGCAATTGGGAGCACTGCAAATATGGAAGAATGCTAAAATCGATTGGCGTCAAGCACTGGAAAAATACAAGCGGGCTCTGGCGTTGGGTGGTAGTCGCGCGTTGCCGGAATTATTTGCGACGGCCGGATTGGAATTTGATTTTTCCGAACGGACCATCGCTCCGTTGGTGGAAGAGTTGGTTCAGGAATTGCATGTCTAAATAATGAGGGTGATGATGGATCGCGCAACGCAAGTATTATATGAGGGCCGTTTCATCCGTCTACTATCCGACAACGGATGGGAATATACGCAGCGGGTGAACTGCTCAGGGATCGCGGTTGTTGCAGCGGTGACCACTGATCAAAAATTGCTGATGGTGCAGCAATATCGTATTCCTGTTGGCAAGGATGTTCTCGAGCTGCCGGCTGGACTGATCGATGATGGGGCTGCTGCGTCGGGAGAGAGCGCTTTTCAGGCCGCTCAGCGGGAGCTGCTGGAGGAAACAGGATATGTTGCCGATCGATGGGAGCATGTCTTTTGCGGCCCAGGAGGGCCGGGTGCATCGAGTGATGTTTTAAATTTTTATCTGGCATTGAACGCTAGAAAAGTTGGACAAGGTGGGGGCGATAGCACGGAGTCCATTGAGGTGTATGCGGTTCCGCTGGGTGAGGTTGAGTCGTGGCTGCACCAGCGTCAAACAGATGGGATACCCGTTGATCCAAAAATTTATGCTGGACTTTATTTCTTAACGAAATATAATAAGGTTCCTACATGACGTGGGTATCTAAGAAGCACGTTTCCCATTCCATACAGACAAGATATACAAAAGTAGTTAATTTAAAAGAAGGAGATGACAATGGTTTCGTACAAGGATTTAGGGTTGGTGAATACCAATAAGATGTTCGCCAAGGCGATGAAGGGTGGTTATGCTGTTCCAGCATATAATTTTAATAATATGGAACAGATTCAGGCGATTATTACGGCATGTGTGGAAACGCAATCGCCTGTGATTTTACAGGTGTCGAGTGGCGCGCGGAAATATGCGAACCAAACCATGCTCCGCTATATGGGGCAGGGCGCGGTGGAAATGATGAAGGCTATGGCCAAGGAAATAAAGTTAAAAAAGATTCCGATTGCGCTGCACTTGGACCACGGCGACACGTTTGAATTATGCAAAAGCTGTATTGATTCAGGGTTTTCGTCGGTGATGATTGATGGTTCGCATCATTCATTCGCGGATAATATCGCTCTGACAAAAAAGGTCGTGCAATATGCCCATAAGTTTGATGTCACGGTTGAGGGAGAGTTGGGCGTTTTAGCGGGGATTGAAGATGATGTTTCTGCGGAAAAATCAACGTATACCAAACCGGAAGAGGTCATTGAATTTGTTGAGAAAACCGGGGTGGATTCTTTGGCGATTTCGATTGGAACGTCTCATGGCGCCAATAAGTTCAAGCCTGAACAATGCACAAAAAACGCAGACGGCGTTTATATTCCTCCGGCATTGCGGTTTGATATTTTAGAGGCGATTCAGAAAAAGCTCCCGAATTTTTATATTGTATTGCATGGGTCATCGTCGGTGCCTGTG
>JAQTRB010000032.1 GCA_028712015.1 Syntrophales bacterium | reverse complement strand
ACCCGTCGGAGAGATCCTCGACTTTTCGGCAAACATCAACCCGCTGGGGCCGCCCGAGACGTTTCGGCCGCTGATCTCTGCCCATATCGGAGATCTCGTCCATTACCCCGATCCGGACTGCACGGAACTCATCCAGGCCTTTGCCGAGAGATACGGCGTCGCCCCGGAAGAGATCCTGATGGGGAACGGATCGATGGAACACCTGTACCTTCTTCCGCAGCTCCTCGGCAAGGACCGCGCGTTGATCCCGGTTCCCGCCTACGTGGATTACGAGCGGGCGGCCGAACTCGCCGGCCTGACGGTGACGCCGATTCACCTGCGGGAGGAGGTGGGCTTCGTCTGCGACCTTGCGGCGGTGGAAAAGGGCCTCCGGGGCGACGAGATCGTCTTTTTGGGCCGGCCGAACAACCCTACCGGCCACCTGATTCCGGCCGTCGCGCTGCGGGATCTCGCGCTCCGTCATCCGGAAACCGTCTTTGTCAGCGACGAGGCCTTTGCCGATTTTACCCCGGAGTCGGAGACGCTGATTCGATCCGGCCGCCCGAAGAACATCGTGATTTTCAAATCCCTGACCAAGTTCTACGCGATGCCCGGTCTCCGCCTGGGCGGCGTCGTCGCGGTCGCGGAGCTGATCCGGCGGCTTCGCGAGCGAACGCCCCCCTGGTCGGTGAACACGCTTGCCCAGGCCGTCGGCGCGGCGGCGCTCCGGGACGCGGCATACGCGGAGGAGACTCGCCGGTACGTCCGCGACCGCCGGGAGGCGCTTTTCGCCGCACTCGGGAAGTTTTCGGATCTGACCGTCTACCCCGGGGCGGCGAATTTCCTCTTGGTCCGCTCCGACCGCGGGGAGATCGACGCCCCCGAGATCGCCCGGCGGCTTCTGGCCGACGGGATCGCCGTTCGCGTCTGCGATAACTTCGGCGGCCTCGACCGGCGGTTTTTCCGCATCGCGGTCCGGACGGAAGCGGAGAACGATCGCCTTCTTTGCGCCCTTCGGAAGATCTTCGGGATGGTTTGCCGAAAGACGCTTCGGCGGGCACGTTCGCTCATGATCCAGGGGACCGGCTCCAATGCGGGGAAGAGCATCCTCGCGGCGGCGTTCTGCCGGATCCTGCTCCAGGACGGTTTCCGGGTCGCCCCGTTCAAGGCGCAGAACATGTCGCTCAACTCCTACGTGACCCGCGACGGGCGTGAAATGGGGCGGGCGCAGGTCGTCCAGGCGCAGGCGTGCCGACTGGATCCGGACGTCCGGATGAACCCGGTGCTGTTGAAGCCCAACAGCGACACCGGCTCGCAGGTGATTCTCCTCGGGAAACCGGTCGGCAACATGGATTTCTGGGAGTATACGCGCGATCGAACGCCCCCCTTCGCCGTCGCGCACGAGGCGTACGATTCGCTTGCGGCCGAACACGACGTCGTCGTGCTGGAGGGAGCGGGAAGCCCCGCCGAGGTGAACCTCAAAAAACGGGACATCGTGAACATGAACATGGCCCTGTACGCGGGATCGCCGGTCCTGATCGTCGGGGATATCGACCGCGGCGGCGTGTACGCCTCGTTCATCGGAACGATGGAATGCCTCACGGAGCGGGAGCGGGCGCTCGTGATGGGATTTGTCGTGAACCGCTTCCGGGGCCAGGAGGCGTTCCTCGCCGATGCGCACGATTATCTCCTCCGGCGGACCGGCCGCCCCGTCCTCGGCGTGGTCCCGTACCTGCGCGATCTGGGAATCCCCGAGGAGGATTCCGTCGGCTTCCGGGACGGCCTGATCGACGGCCGCGTCCCCGACGGCGAACATGTGGACATCGCCGTCGTCGATCTGGCCCACATTTCGAACTTCACCGATTTCGATCCGTTCCGGATCGAGCCGGACGTTCGCCTGCGCGTGGTCCGGCGCCCGGAGGAGCTGGGCAAGCCGGATGCGCTGATCCTGCCGGGGAGCAAGAACGTGATCGGAGATCTGGCCGCCCTTCAGGCGGACGGTGTCGCAAAAAAAATCATCGACCTTGCCGGCGCCGGGAAGACGGAAATCGTCGGAATCTGCGGCGGCTTTCAGATCCTCGGTGGGGAGATTTCCGATCCATTCGGGATCGAGTTCGCCGCCGGTCGGACCCTGGTCGGCCTGGGACTTCTTCCCGTCCGGACGGAACTCGCCCGGGAGAAGACGCTGAGGCGCACCGCGGCGCGCCACCTCGCCGCGGGCTGCGAGGTTCGAGGGTACGAGATCCACCACGGCCGAACCGACGGCGAAAATCTGAATCCGCTGATTCTGCGGGCGGACGGCGAGACGATCGGCGTTGGGACGGAAGAAGGCCTCCTCTGGGGGACCTACCTCCACGGGATCTTCGACGCGGACGGGTTCCGCCGCTGGTTCATCGATCGCCTCCGCGTCCGCCGGGGACTCGCCCCGCTCGGACGGATCGCGGCCGTCTACGACCTGGAGCCGGCCCTCGACCGTCTTGCGGAGGCGGTGCGGCGGGCGGTCCGGATGGAGGAGATCTACCGAATCATGGGAATATCATGACGCTGGAGACACAGATCCTGATCGCGCTCCTGCTCGATCTCGCCTTCGGGGATCCCCGGTGGCTGCCGCATCCGGTCCGGTTGATCGGCCGCCTGATCGCCGCGCTGGAAGGGCCGGCCCGCCGCGCGATTCAAGACGACCGTCTCGCGGGGACGCTGACGGCGCTCGCCGTGATCCTGACGGCGGCCCTTGCGACGGCCGCGGCGATCGGGGTGGCCGGATGGATCCATCCCCTCCTCGGGGATGCGGTTTCCATTCTGCTGCTCTACACGACGCTGGCGGCGCGGGACTTGGCCGATCACAGCCGCGCCGTCTGGAAGGCGCTCGAAAGCGGCGATCTCGCCTCGGCGCGGCGCCTCGTCTCGCGGCTGGTCGGCCGCGATACGGAGCGGCTGACCGAGCCGGAGGTCGTCCGGGCGGCCGTTGAGAGCGTCGCCGAGAACACCGTGGACGGGATCATCGCGCCGCTTTTCTTCGCGGCGCTCGGAGGTCCGGTCGCGGCGATGGCCTACAAGGCGGCCAGTACGCTCGATTCGATGATCGGCTACCGGAACGAGCGCTACATCGATTTTGGCCGGACGGCGGCGATGATCGATGACGGATTGTGCTGGCTTCCCGCGCGGATCGCGACTCCGATTCTGGCTGTCGCGGCGGCCGTCACGGGACGGAAGGCGGCGGATGCCTGGCGGATCGCGCGCCGCGACGGCCGGAAGCATATCAGCCCGAACGCGGGGATCGCGGAGGCGGCATTCGCCGGGGCGCTGGGGATCCGTCTGGGGGGAGTGATGGAGCGGGGCGGCGAACCGGTCAACCTGCCGACGCTCGGCGATCCGGTCGAACCGCTTGTCCGCGGGCAGATCCTCGCGGCAAACCGCATGATGTTCGCGGCGACCGGGATTGCCGCCGTGATTTTTCTCGCGGCGCGCCGGGGAATCTCCGTGTTTCCGGAAACGTGGTAAAGAATGGTTGTGGGGGCGAATGATGAACGATGAGGGAAGGGCGCTGATCTTCACCGGCGACGGGAAGGGAAAAACCACGGCCGCGCTGGGGATGGCGCTCCGGGCGCACGGCCACGGCATTCCGGTTTCGGTGGTCCAATTCGTCAAGTCCGATACCCGGACCGGCGAATTTGCCGCGCTGAACGGTATGGCGGGTGTCGATATCGTCGCGACGGGCCTCGGTTTCGTTCCGCGCCCGACCGATCCACGGTTCGCGGACCACCGCCGGGCAGCGGAACAGGGGCTCCGGAGCGCAGCGGATGCGGTCTCCTCGGGACGCTTCGGCCTGGTCGTCCTCGACGAGGTCTGCATGGCCGTCGCGCTGAATCTGCTCGCCGAGGATGCGGTCCTGTCGGTTCTTCGCGAAGCGGCCGCCGATTGCACGGTCGTTTTGACCGGACGGGGCGCGACGGAGGGGTTGATCGCGGCCGCCGACACGGTTTCCGAGGTCCGCTGCATCAAGCATGGATTCGATCGCGGACGGAAGGCCCAAAAGGGGGTGGAGTTCTGATGTCCTCCTGCCCGACGCTGGTCATCGCCGGAACGCACAGCGGCGCGGGGAAAACCTCTTTCGCCCTTGCGCTGACCCGCGCTCTGGCGCGTCGGGGGCGGAAGGTCCAGACGTTCAAGGTGGGACCGGACTTTCTCGATCCGACCTACCTCGCCCTCGCCTCCGGACGCCCCTGCTACAACCTCGACGGCTGGATGGCCGGCCGCGCCTATTGCCGTCGTCTCTTCGCGGAGGCCGCGGCGGATGTCGACCATGCGCTCGTCGAGGGGGCGATGGGGCTCTTCGACGGCGCGGAGACCGGCGGCGATGCGGGAAGCACGGCGGAGATCGCGCGGCTCCTGGACGCCCCCATAGTCCTGATCGCAAACGTCCACGGCATGGGCAGGAGTTTTGCCGCCCTGGTCAAGGGGTACACGACCTTCGAAGCGGGGCTCCGTTTCGCCGGGGTAGTCGCGAACCGGTGCGGATCGGAGCGGCACGCCGGCTGGCTTTCCGATGCCCTGCGGGCGGCCGGACTGCCGCCGCTTCTGGGGGCGATCCCTCGCGGGGCCTTTCCGGAGCTGGCCTCCCGCCATCTCGGTCTCGTCACGGCCGATCGGAGGCGGCTCCCGGATTCCCTGTTGGATGACCTTGCCGATGCGCTGGAACGATGCCTGCCGATGGAGACGCTTTTCCCCGAACCGGACCCCGGGGAAAGATCCGAAAAAAAGCGGGCAATCCCCACGATCGGGAAGCCGGGATCAACGCAATCCCCCATTCGTCTGCGCGTCGGCGTCGCGCGGGACGCCGCCTTTCATTTTTACTATTCGGATCTTCTGGATGCGCTCGCCGCGGCGGGATGCGAGATCCTTTTCTTCTCCCCCCTCGTCGACCGTATCCTTCCGGAAGGAATCTCCGGCCTCTATCTGGGGGGAGGTTATCCGGAACTCCACGCGGCGGAGCTGGCCGCAAACGGGGAGATGCTTGGAGCAATCCGCGCTTTTGCGGCATCCGGGCGTCCCCTCTACGCCGAGTGCGGCGGGCTCATGTATCTCGCGCGGGGGATCGAGGCGAACGGCTGTTTTTACCCGCTGGTCGGGCTTCTGCCCGCCCGGACGCGGATGCTTGCCGCGAGAAAGGCGCTCGGCTATGTGGAGGTCGCCCTGACGGAAGACTCTCTCTGGGGGAGTCGCGGAGACATTCTGCGGGGCCACGAATTCCACTACTCGGAGCTGGTCGACGACCCGATCTCCGACCCGGCCTGGCGGAAGGTTTACGCCCTCCGGCGCCGCCGCGCCGACAGGATCGAAGCGGAGGGATATCAAAACGGAGCGATCCTCGCAAGCTACGTACACCTCCACCATGCCTCCCGGCCGGCGGCGGTTGCCCGTTTTCTCGAACGATGCGGAGGGGGATGATGAACGAGACGGTCAAGCGCCCATCAATCCGCGCGTTTCTCGACGCGCCGTTGAGCGGGCCGGAAATCGAAGCGAGGTCGATGGAGATCATCGATCGGGAGGCCCCGGCTCACCGATTCACGCCGGCGGAGTGGCAAATCGTGCGCCGGATGATCCACACGACCGGCGATTTCGGGATCATGGAGGCGGTCCGTTTCTCTCCGGAAGCGGTTGCCGCGGGGATAGCGGCGCTGCAAGGCTGCCGGTCGCTCATCGTCGATTCGAACATGATCCGTTCGGGGATCTCCCTTGCCCGGCTGCGGGGCGTCTGCGGGTTTTACCGGAGGGAGAGCCTCATCTGCCACATTGCCGACGAGGATATCGAACGGACCGCCCGGCGGACCGGACTCCCGCGCTCGCTCCACGCGATCCAGAAGGCGCGGTCCCTGATCGCCGGGGCGATCGCGGCTTTCGGAAACGCCCCGATCGCGCTGATGGAGCTCAACCGGATGATCGTCGAGGAGGAGCTCCGACCGGCCCTCGTCATCGCGATGCCGGTCGGTTTCGTTCACGTCGTCGAGAGCAAGGAGGAGCTGATGACGCTGGGCGTTCCCTACATCGCCCTCGCCGGCCGTCGCGGAGGAAGCCCGCTTGCGGTGAGCGTCATCCACGCCCTCTGCGGCCTGGCGGGAACGGAACGGAAGGGGTAAATCGGCGGTTCTTTATGGAAGGAATCCGGACCCCGCACCGGCGAGGACGGGAGTCGTTCCGGGAAAGCAAAGGAGGAGTCCATGGGAAAAGAGGCGGTCATGCGGGCGGTGATCCTGATCGGCCACGGAAGCCGCGCCGCGGGAGCCGACGACGACATGGAAAAGATCGCGACGGGATTGCGGGCGAAGCCGGCCGGCGGGATCGTCGAAACCTGCCGGATGGCCGGCCGGGGGATACCGTTCGCCGACGTGTTCGAGCGATGCGTCGCCCGGGGGGTGAGGGAGATTGTCGTCCTTCCCTACTTTCTCCATTTCGGCGTTCACCTGCGCGAGGACATCCCGAAAATCCTCCGGGAGAGCGGAAGAAAACATCCGGAGGTCCGTTTGATTCTCGGGAGACATCTCGGCTATGACGACATCCTTGTCGATCTCGTCGCGAAACGAATCGGGGAATCGGCGGGGCTTCCCGACATCCGGGAGTCCGGCCCGTTGCCGATCGACCGTTTCCCCGGATAGGGCGGTTATTCCGCCGGTTCCAGAAGAGGTGAAGAGATGATCGATCAGCGCATGCCAATCCGTACAATCCTCGCTACCGCGGTTTTGCTGTGCGCGCTGCCCTCGCCGGCCTTTGCGATGCACATTGCCGAGGGGATCCTGCCCCTTCCCTGGGCGCTTCTCTGGTACGCGGTCGCGTTTCCCTTCGTCGCCTGGGGCCTTCGGGATTTGCGGCGGCGCAGCAGGGAAGCGCCCTGGTTCAAGCCGCTGGTCGGCCTCGTCGGGGCGGCGCTTTTCCTGATCTCCTGCATGCCGATTCCCGTTCCCACCGCCGGGACCTGTTCCCACCCCTCCGGCGCGGGCATCGCCGCAATCCTGATCGGTCCGTGGTTGACCGCGGTCGTCGCGAGCATCGCGCTGACGCTCCAGGCGCTTTTTCTCGCCCACGGCGGCCTGACGACCCTCGGGGCGAACATCGTATCGATGGGGGTTGCCGGCGCGTGGGTCGGCTGGGGCGTCTTCGCGGCGGCGAGGCGTTTCGGTCTCCCCTGGTTCGCCGCCGCGTTCCTCGCGGGCCTGTTTTCCGACTGGGCCACTTATGCGACGACCTCCCTCGAACTGGCCGCCGCCCTCCACGGAGAGGGATCGTTCACGACGATGTTCTCGCTGATCCTGCTGGCCTTCGTACCCACGCAGCTCCCGCTGGGCATCCTCGAAGGGTTCCTCTGCGCCGGGGCGCTGAAGTTCATCCGGAGCCGGAGACCCGAACTCCTCCGGGCCGTTCCGGAAGGAGGCACGTCATGAAGAAATGGATACGGATCCTGACGGTTTCAGGTCTTCTCCTTGCCGGACCGACGTGCAGCCCCATCGGGGTCGCCTCCTGGTCCGGCGTCGACGAGACGGTGATCGAAAAATTCGCCGAGCAGGCCGGCCGATCGGTCCGAGAGCCCCTTATCAACACCGATCAGGGGGATCTTCTGCTGTTTGTCTTTCTGCTGGCCGGCGCCGTCGGGGGATTCGCCGTCGGCTACTGGTTCCGCGTCCTCTTTCCGCCGCGGCGTGTCAAGGTGAACCCCGATGTTTGATCTCTTTTCGGACATCTTTACCTATCGGGACAACGCGCTGACGAGGATCGATCCGCGGGTAAAACTCCTCATCGCGCTGGCCGCGCTCGTCGCGGTCGTGAGCGCGGAACGGCCCATCCTGCCGTTCGGCTTCTTCGTCCTCTGTCTCGGGACCGTCGCGGCGCTCGGGGTCCCGGCGAAACTTGTCGCGCTGCGGTTGGCCGCGCCGTTTTCGACTGTCGCGGTCCTGGTCGTGATCCACACCTTCGTGACCGGGACGACACCGCTCTTTACCCTGACCCTCGGCGGCTGGACGCTTACGGCGAAGGCGGAGGGGTTTCGGCAGGGTTTATTCCTCGGCAACCGCGTCCTGGGCGCGCTCAGCATCGTCCTGCTGCTCGGCATTGCCACGCCGGCCCACCGGATCTTTCAGGCGCTTCGCGGCTTCCGAATCTCCAAGGAGTGGGTGGAGGTTGCGATCCTGATGTATCGCTACATCTTCGTTCTGCTGGACCGCGTGGGCGATCTTGCCGCCGCCCAGCGTCTTCGCCTCGGGTACAGGGCGCCGCGCCGCGGACTCGCCTCCTTCTCGGCGCTCGCCGGAGCGACGATCGTCCACTCTTTCGAGCAGGCCCGGCGGACCCACGACGCCATGCGGCTGCGAGGGTATCGGGGAACGATGCCCTTCGGGCCGTTTCCGGCGCTGAAGCGAAGGGAACGCGGAATTCTGCTTCTCGGTCTCGCCGGCATCCTGGCCGCGTATGCGATTCTGGAGTGGGGGGTCGCCGGATGAGGGCGGTCGATGTTCGCGAGGTCTCCTTCACCTACGACGACGGGACCGAGGCACTCGCCGGGATCCATTTCCGCGTCGAGGAGGGGGAGTTCGTCGCCGTTCTCGGATCGAACGGATCGGGTAAAACGACGCTGATCCAGCTTCTCGTCGGCCTGCTGAAGACGAACGCCGGGCGGATCGAAATCGGCGGCCGGGAGATCGGAAGCCTTGAGGCCGAAGAGCTCTATCAGCGGGTCGGCCTCGTCTTTCAGAACCCGAACGACCAGCTCTTCGCGGCGACCGTCGAAGAGGACTGCGCCTTCGGCCCCCGGAACCTGAACCTCCCGGAGGCGGAGGTTCAAAAACGGGTGACCGAATCGCTCGCGGCGGTCGCGGCGCTCCCGCTGCGGGGACGGGCGATCCACCACCTGAGCTTCGGAGAGCAAAAGCGGGTCTCGCTCGCGGGCGTGCTGGCGATGCGGCCGGCCGTGCTGATCCTGGATGAGCCGACGGCGGGTCTCGACCCGGCAGGGGAGGCGCAGATGATGCAGCTCCTGAAAAAACTGAACCGCGAGGAGAAGATGACCGTCATTCTCGCCACCCATTCCGTGGACATGCTGCCGCTCTTCGCGAATCGGATCTACGTCCTGGATCGCGGTCGGGTTCTCCAGGAGGGGCCATCCGAGGAGATTTTCCGCCACCAGGAGATGATCGTCCGGGCGAAACTGCGGCTTCCCTACGTCTCGCGTCTGATGTATGAGATGAAGCGGCACGACGGCGTCCCGATCGACGGTCTGCCGCTGACGATCGGCGAAGCGCGGGCGCAGCTTCTGGAGCTGATTCCGAAGGAGATGATCCTGCCGGGAATCGAGGAGAGCGGATCATGAGCGCGCTGCGGGAAGGATACACGACGGGGAGCTGCGCGGCGGCGGCGGCCAAGGCGGCCGTTTTGCTGCTGGTGGAAGGCCGCGCGGCCCAAAGCGTGGAGATCTCCCTTCCCGACGGACGGCGGAGCCGCCTTGCGGTGGAGCATGTCCAACGGACCCGGGACGGCGCGGAAGCGGCGGTCCAAAAGGATGCGGGCGACGATCCGGACGTGACGAACGGCCTGCGGATTGCGGCCGCCGTTGCCTGGACCGAGGGCATGGAGGTGGAATTCGCGGCCGGCGAGGGCGTCGGAACGGTGACGAAGCCGGGGCTGGCCGTTTCTCCCGGCGAACCGGCGATCAATCCGGGCCCGCGCCGGATGATCCGGGAGGCCGTTCGCGAGGTGACATCCCGGGGCATCCGGGTGACGGTCTCGATGATCGGCGGCCGGGAGCTGGCCGCGCGGACCTTCAATCCGCGGCTCGGGATCACGGGCGGGCTTTCGATCCTGGGAACGACGGGGATCGTCCGGCCGTTCAGTTGTTCCGCGCTGCGCGAATCGCTCCGCTGCGCGCTGAACGTGGCCGCGGCGGCGGTTCGGACGCCCGTGCTCGTCCCCGGGCATATCGGCGAGCGGGCCGCGATGAGGCATTTTCGGGTTGCGCCGGAGCAGATCGTGGAGGTCGGAAACGACTGGGGATTTGCGCTTGACGAAGCGGCCCGGCATCCGTTCGCGGCGCTGCTCGCGCTCGGCCACCCGGGGAAGCTGGCCAAACTCACGGAGGGCGGCTGGGATACCCACTCCCGACGATCGGGAAGCGCGCTGCCGATCGTTGTCCGGATGCATGCCGATCTGCTGGGGCGGCCGGCGGCGGGCGCCCCGACGGTCGAGGGGATCTTTGCGGCGCTCGGGACGAACGAGAAAAAGAGGCTGGGGGACGCTTTGGCGGCGGCGGTTCAACAGGCCGTCGGAAAAAGGATGGAGGGAAGATTCAACCCGGCCGTGGTCCTCATCGACCTCGGCGGTTGCCTTCTGGGAAAAGCGGGAGACCTCGAACCATGGCTGTAGAAAAAAAGAAGATCATCATCGTCGGGTGCGGCCCCGGCGCCGAGGAACACATCACGCCGGCGGCCAGGGCGGCCGCCGGGAAAGCCGAGGTGCTGATCGTTTCGCAACGCCTGAAGGAGCTCTTCCCGGAGATTGACGCGGAAAGGATCGATTCGGGAACGGATATCGCCGGAACCCTCGACATGATCGCCTCCCGCCGCGACGACGGACGGCAGGTCGTCCTGCTCGCCACCGGAGATCCCGGGATCGCGAGTCTCGCCCAGCCGGTGATCCGCCGTTTCGGCCGGGAGAACTGCGAGGTTATTCCGGGAATCAGTTCGATCCAGATCGCCTTTGCCCGGCTCGGCCTCGACTGGAAGGACGTCCGGATCGTCACCGCGCACGGCAGCGACCCGGAAGAATCGGCGGCGGAGTTGCGCGACTGCGGCAAGATCGCCATCCTCGGCGGGCGGGCGGGCTCGCTCCGCTGGGCCGCCGGAATGATCCCCAAGTTCGGGGCGGATCGACGCATCTTTCTCTGCGAAGACCTGACCCTTCCCGGGGAAAAAATTCGCGAGGTTAGCGCCGCCGACCTGATCCGGATTCCGGTCTCGTCGCGGGCGATCATCCTCGTCATTCGGGGAGAACTGCTGTGATTCCAGGGACCCTTTACGGCATCGGGATCGGTCCGGGAGATTCGGAGTTGATCACCTTGAAGGGGGCAAGGCTCATCGGCGCCTGCCCGAACCTCTTCGTGCCCAAGGCGCGGACGGCCGCCGAGAGCGTCGCTCTGGCCATCGCCCGGCCCCTCGTCGGTCCGGCGGCCCGTATCGAGGAGCTCCTCTTTCCGATGACGACGGACCGGGAAGAGCTCGCCCGGCGGTGGGACGACGCGGCGACCCGCATTGGCCGGGTCCTTGCGGCCGGCGAGGACGCCTGCTTCCTGACGCTGGGGGACCCGCTTCTCTACTCGACCTACATCTACCTGCTGCGGGCGCTGCGACGGGCCATCCCCGATCTGAAAATCGTGACCGTTCCCGGGATCACGGCCTTCGGCGCGGCGGCCGCCCTGACGGACTTTCCGATCGGAGAGGGGAAGGAACCGGTGACCATCATCCCCGCGGCGGACGATCTGACCGCCGTCCGGCGGGCGCTCGAATATGGAGGAACCGTCGTCCTGATGAAGATCGGGAAGCGCCTCCCGGAGATCCTGGAGCTCCTCGAAGGCAAAGGGCTTCTGGAGAACAGCGTTTTCGTCTCCCACGCGACGATGGCGGAACAGCGGGTCGAGACCGACCTCCGCCGCCTGAAGGCGGAAGGGCCGGAAACGGGTTACCTTTCGATCATTCTGGTTCATTGCAGAAATCAATAATGATTAAGATAACCAGACAATCCACCCGATCTCTGCGCTCCGGGTGATTTTTTCGTT
>JAQTRB010000303.1 GCA_028712015.1 Syntrophales bacterium | reverse complement strand
TTGTCCAGTTCTACGGCGGTTATCCCGGCGCCCAGCTCGGAGGAGGCTCCGTCGTCAACAAATCGCCCGAAAAGGTGGACTGCTCCGCCGCCTTCGGTTCGCGGTATGTCGCCAAAAACATCGTCGCCGCCGGCCTCGCCGAAAAGTGCTCCGTTCAGCTCGCCTACGCGATCGGCATTGCCTGTCCATTCTCGATTTATGTGAATACCTTCGGCACCGGGAAACTGACCGACAAGAAGCTGGGAAAGGTCATAGAGAAGCTCTTCGATCTGACGCCGGCCGGGATGATCAAGCGATTCGATCTGCTCAACAGCGACATCTACCGCCGCATCCCCAGAACCCTCTTCCTGGATGACTACCCCTGGGAGAAGACGGACATGGTGAAGCCGCTCCAGAAGGAGGCGGAGAGAAAATAACAAAACTTCCGCCGGAGAACACCGCATAAACCAGCGCCCCGTGAGCATCGCTCACGGGGCGCTGGTTTGTCCTGAAATTCAGCGTAAACCCGCCGGACATGCCGTTTTCAATCAGGTGAGATAGAGCCAGTGCCGGAACTGTTGATCGGCTCCGGAGACGATCAAGGCCATCCGTTCGGATAGTCTTCGCGTCACCGGTCCGGGAACTTCCTGCAAGATCCGGTCTCCCACCTGACGGACCGGAATGAGCTTACTGACCGTACCTGAGAAGAAAATCTCCTCCGCCTCGTTGAGGGTCCCGGGGAGCAGACGGCCGGCGAAGGTTCCGATCCCCATCGTCTCCGCCACCTCGATGAGCGTCTTGCGTGTAATGCTGTTCAGGATCGTCCCCAACGACGACGTCAGCAGGCGCCCTTCGCGGACCAGAAAAAGCGATTCCGTACCGCCTTCGGCGATGCAACCCCGCGTATCGAGCAGAATGGCATAATCGAAGCCGAGATCCCTCGCCTCTGTCCGGGCCACAATGCCGTTCATGTAATTGGCCGCAACCTTGGCCTCGATCGGGACGGTCTGGGGATCAAGCCTTCGCCATTTCGAAATGCATGCCGTCACGCTTCCACCTTCCGCCTGCGCAGGTTCACCAAGATCGCCCTCCAAATCAAATACGAAGATCGCCACCTGGAACCGCTTCCCGGGGGGGAGGATCTTGAAGGCGATCTCGGGATAAAAGCCCATCAGCTTGATGATCCCTTTTTTCAACCCGTTGCGCCGAACCGTTTCCAGAACAGCCTCCTGCAATCCCGAAACGGACAACGGCGGTTCCATGTCCAGCAGCGCGGCCGAATTCCGGAAACGGGCGATATATTCGTCGAGTCGGAAAACGGCCGGCCCGTCCGGCGTCTCGTGGAATCCGATGACCTCGAAGATGGCCGAGCCCCGCCCCACGCTGTGACTCATGATATGGATTTTCGCTTCATTCCAGGGAACATACGTCCCATCCAAAAACACGACGCGTTCTTTCATCATTCTTAGCTTCCTCCTCAAGATTCCGTTCGGACAACCGTCGGAATAGGGTGTTATTTTTTTTCATTTCTGTTATCCATGGCCGGCGCGTGATCGAGACCGGACGGCCGGCGCGCACTGTATCAAAAGACCGGGAGGATTACAACCTTTGAACCTTGGTATGCAACGAAAGAATGAACCCCTCATCACGCTTGAGCGCGTCACGCTGCGCAGGGGAGACCGGATGCTGCTTCCCGGGACATTCTGGGAAATCCGCGGCGGAGAAAACTGGGCAATCCTGGGACCCAACGGTTCGGGAAAATCTGCCCTCGCCGGGGCGATTCGAGGCGATGTTCCACACGTTCGGGGAAAACTGATCCGTCATGACCCGGAGGACGCAGGAAGCCGTATCGGTTATGTCTCCTTTGAACTTCAGGAAGAAATCCTGGCCCGCGAGGAACGCCGGGAGGATGCACGTGTATTCAGCGGCAGGGGTCGGGAACAAACGGCCGGGGAACTGCTCGGGGACAACGACGGCGATCCCGCCCTGCTGGAAACCATCGTCGACACCTTGAATCTTCGCTCCGTGCTTGGCCACGGTATCCGAACCCTCTCCAACGGGGAGATCCGCAAGCTTCTGATCGCCCGAGCCCTGGGGTCCTCGCCCAAACTCCTGATCCTGGACGATCCTTTTGCGGGACTCGACGCCGGCAGCCGACAAACCCTGGCTTCCGCCGTGACGAAACTGATGGAACACGGGACACAGATTCTCCTGGTCGCGCAGCGTTCGGAAGATGTGATCGCGGGCATCTCCCATGTGCTTTTGATCCGCAACGGCCGCGTTGCGCTCACCGGACGGAAGGAAGAGGTGCTCACCCCCACTCGATTCAGACGTTTCACGACAAAGGGGAAACCCCCCGCGGCGATCCTGCCACCCTGTCCGGATGCCGGCCCCAATGCCGGATTCCCCGGCGAACCTCTCGTCGAGATGATCGATATCCGCGTCGCCTACGGAGAAACCATTGTCTTCAACGGCATGAACTGGACGGTTCGACGGGGGGAAAACTGGGCGGTCATCGGACCGAACGGCTCCGGAAAATCGACCCTGTTGAGCCTGATCACGGGGGACAACCTACAGGTCTACGCCAACGAGGTCCGACTCTTCGGAAAACGGCGGGGCGAAGGGGAAAGCGTCTGGGAGATCCGGCGGAGAATCGGGGTGGTCTCGCCAGAGCTGCAACTCCGTTACCGCAAGCCGGTCTCCGTTCGAGAGGTGATTCTCTCCGGTTTCTTCGACTCGATAGGCTTATACCGCCGTCCGGATCGGGAACAGTCGGCGCGGGCCGAAAATTGGCTGACGATCCTCGGAATGACCGAAATGGCGGAGCGACAGTTCCCATGCCTCTCCTATGGTGAAAAACGGCTGGCTCTGATCGCCCGGGCGATGATCAAATGCCCGGAGCTTCTCATCCTGGATGAACCGTGCCAGGGGCTGGACAGCGTCAACCGGGAGAAGGCGCTTGCGCTGATGGAGGGGATCGGGG
>JAQTRB010000302.1 GCA_028712015.1 Syntrophales bacterium | reverse complement strand
TCTTGCGAAAACGATTGTTCTTGAAATTGCCGCAATTGATGCTATGGTATCCGCCCCGTGCAGGAGATCAGGTTCGATGATGGAAGTCATTCGCGAAACCACAGAGATTCCCGAAAAGCTTAAGGGCGCTTTTGTCACCATCGGCAACTTCGACGGCGTCCATCTCGGCCATCGCTTCATCTTCCAAAGGCTGGTGGAAGGGGCGCATCGGGAGGGCTGTCCGGCCGTGGCGATCAGCTTCGATCCCCACCCGAAGATGGTTCTCCACCCGGAGCGGCGGCCGTTCTACCTGATCACGACCATCGAAGAAAAGATCCGCCTTCTGGCGGGCCTGGGGGTGGACGCCTTCATCCTGATTCCCTTTTCCGTCGAATACGCCCGGATCACGGCGGCGGCGTTTGTTCAGGAGATCCTCTGGGAAAAGCTGCGGATCAGGCGGATCATGATCGGCCACGACTACACCTTCGGCCGGGGAAGGGAAGGGAACGAGACCTTCCTGACCGAAACCGGTCGCCGATTGGGGTTCGAGGTCGAGGCGATGAACGCCTTTTGCGTCGGCGATACCGTGATCAGCAGCACGAAGATCCGGGAGGCCCTGCTTGCCGGGGATGTCCGTTTCGCGGCGACCCTTCTCGGTCGATCCTACAACCTCGGAGGGCGGGTGATCCCCGGGCAGCGACGGGGGGAGCGGCTCGGTTTCCCGACGGCCAATATCGCGCCCGACAAGGAGCTGGTCCCCGCCCGCGGCGTATACGCCGTCCGGGTGCTCGAGCGGGGGAATCGCCATGACGGGATCCTCAGCATCGGCTTCAACCCGACCTTCGCCGGCCGAGAACGGACCGTCGAGGCTCATATCTTCGATTTTCGGGGGGATCTCTACGGCGAGACGCTGGAGCTCCTCTTCGTCGAACGGATCCGCGACGAGGTCCGTTTCGAGAGCCCCGGGAAACTGATCGCCCAGATCGGTCGGGACATCGACCGGGCGAAGGAAATCCTCGGGGCGGGGCCCTAAGGGAACTCCCCCTCCCCGGTGGACGGGAAGCAAGGGAAGGGGGAGTATGGGAGGCTATGGACGCAACCGTTCCCTGTACAGGCGGTAGCGGCGCATCGCCGCCAGCGCCTCGGCGGCCATCTCCACCGTCGAATAGACGGGAACGCCGGCCTTCTCCATCCGGATCACGTCTTCCATCATGAACTCCTTGCAGGCCACGCAGCAGAGAAGCGGTTTCCCCCGGTAGTCGATGGATTGCAGCACATCGACGAAGGAGCCGAGGATCTCCCCCTGGATCACCACGATAAAACTGCCGACATCCCCGCTTTCCACCCCGATCTGGATGGTCTTGCGGAGTTGATCGGGCTCCATGCTGAACGAGTAATCCACCGGATTGAGGGTATTGACATAATCGGGAAGAATCCGGAGAAGACGATTTTGCAGTTCCGGTTCGAGTTCGGCGAGCCTCAGACCGTTCAGATAGAGCGTGTCGGTCGCGGCAACCCCGAGCGAACCCGTATAGGTCACGACCAGCACGCCGTCGCCCGGGGGCAGCGGCTGCTTGGCGAAGGCCTTCATCAGGCCGAACAGGTGTTCGTTGTCCCGCGCGCGGATGATTCCGCTCTGGCGGAAGGCGGCGGCATTGATCTCGTCGTTGCCGGCCAGCGATGCCGTGTGGGAGGACACGGCCTTCTTCCCCGCTTCGGTCCTCCCCGATTTCAGCGCGATGATCGGCTTGACGGCCGTCACCGCGCGGGCGACATCGACGAATCTCCGGCCGCTCGTGACGTCCTCCATGTACATCGCGATGACGTCGATGTTTCGATCCTTCCCGAGAAATTCGAGGATGTCCGTTTCGCTGATGTCCATTTTGTTGCCGATGGTCGCCACGATGCCGAAATCCATCACCTGACGGAGCCCCGTCAGGATGCCGGCCGCATAAACGCCGGCCTGGGCGACCATGCCGATGTTGCCCTTTCCCAGTTCTTCCATCAGGCCGATCGACTGGACCATCCGATGGTGGGTGTTGATCACGCCGGAGCAGTTGGGACCCAGCAGACGGCAGCCGTGGGTTTCGATGATCTCCCTGATCCGGGCCTGCGCCTTTTTCCCCGCATCGCCCATCTCGGCGAAGCCCGCCGTTTCGACGACGATGAAGCGGACGCCCTTTTTGCAGCACGCCTCGATGGCGGCGGGGGCGACCTCCGCGGGAACGATGACGATGGCGACATCGACCTCGTCCGGCACGTCCGTGATGCTCGGGTAGGCCGGCACGCCCTGGAGCACGGGATGCTTGGCGTTGACCGGATAGATCCGACCCGCAAAACCATGGTCCAGCAGGTTTCGCAGGACATTGTAGCCCAGCTTGCCTTTCGCGCCGGAGGCGCCGATGACGGCGATGCTGCGCGGATAGAAGAGGCCCTGGAGGTCCGTGGCCGGTTTGGCCGCGATCTTGGCGGTCGCCTCCCCGATGAACATCCGGGCATCCACGACGCAGTTTCCGGTCGGATAGAGGAACACGGGGTTGAGATCGAGTTCGCGGATTTCGGGAAAGGCGGCGACGAGGTCGGAGATCCGCAAGAGCAGGTTCTTCAGGGCGGCCAGATCGACCGACCGGCCCCGATAGCCCTTCAGCAGGGGATAGCCCTTGATCTCCCCGATCATCTCCTCCACGTCCTGTCCGGTCACCGGAAGGATGCGAAAGGTGACGTCCTTGAGGACCTCGACGAAAATTCCGCCCAGGCCGAACATCAGGACCGGTCCGAAATTGGGATCGCGGGTCACCCCGACGATCGCCTCCACGCCGGGCGCCGCCATCTTCTGCACGGAAACGCCGACGACGTGCTGATAACGATAGGCGCCGACGATCTCCCGGTAGGCGTCCCGCACCTCATCGGGACGGTTCAGATTGAGCCGGACGCCGCCGGAGTCGGATTTGTGGACGACGTCGGGGGAGACGATCTTCAAGGCCACGGGATA
>JAQTRB010000301.1 GCA_028712015.1 Syntrophales bacterium | reverse complement strand
GTGGCGGGTTTCGTCGGCATCACCGGAGAAATCTGCGATTGGGACTTGGCCGCGGCGCTGGTCTCCGCGAGCCGCATTCCCGTGATCCTGGCGGGGGGCATCGCTCCCGAAAATGTCCGTGAAGCCATCGGCCGGGTGCGGCCGGCGGGGGTCGACAGTTGCACGCAGACCAATCTTCGGGACCATCGGGGAAACCCGATCCGCTTTCGAAAAGACTTCGAACGGATCCGTCGACTCCTGGGGGAGATTCGGGAGAAGGAGGAATCGGGCGCTTGAGAGTCTCATCTCCCTTGCGAGGCAAAACAATGAAAATTACGGCGGAAGAGATATGGTCGGCGGTGCAGGCCGTCCGGGAAAAGGCGCCGATCGTCCACAGCATCACCAACTACGTCGTCATGAACAACACGGCAAATGCGCTGTTGGCCATTGGCGCCTCGCCGGTCATGGCCCATGCCGAAGAAGAAATGGAGGAGATGGTCGGGATCGCCTCCGCTCTTGTGATCAATATCGGAACGCTGAGCCCGGCATGGGTGCGCGCAATGTTCCGGGCGGCCGAAGCGGCTCGCAAGCGAAAAATCCCGATCGTCCTCGACCCGGTCGGGGCGGGCGCGACCTCCTATCGCACCCGGACGGCACGTGAGCTGATCCGGGCCGTTCCGCCGGAGATCATCCGCGGGAATGGATCGGAGATCATGGCGCTGGTCGAGGAAGACGCGAAGACGAAGGGGGTGGACAGCAGCGCCTCCTCCGACGCCGCCGCGGCGATCGGCGGGATATTGCACAAACAATGCGGCGCCGTTGTCTGCATCAGCGGCGAGACCGACTACACCATCGGCCCGGCGGGGGTCATCAAGACCCGAAACGGCCACCTCCTGATGACCCGGGTGACGGGTTTGGGCTGTACGGCAAGCGCCCTCTGCGGGGCTTTTGCCGCGGTCACGACCGATCCCGCTTTGGCTGCCGCGGAGGCGATGGCCGTCATCGGAATCGCCGGCGAGATCGCCTTTGCCCGATCGGAGGGGCCGGGAACGCTCCAACTCCACCTGCTCGACGCGTTGTACCGTCTTGACGCCGATGATATCGAACGGATGCTGAGGATCGAGACAGAAGCATGAGAGGGCTGTATTTCGTGACCGACCGCGGTTTGTGCGGGGAGAAGCCGCTCCCGGATGTCGTTCTCCAGGCGCTCCGGGGAGGGGCCTGCTGCGTCCAGCTCCGCGAGAAGGATGTTTCCACCCGCTTTTTTATCGAAGAGGCGCTGCGGATCAAGGCGATCATGGCGCCCTTTCAGGTCCCGCTGGTCATCAATGACCGTCTGGATGTGGCCCTGGCCATCGAGGCGGATGGCATCCACGTGGGTCAGGAGGACATGCCCTACGAGACCGCCCGGCGGCTGATGGGGCCGAAGGCGATCATCGGTCTTTCCGTGGAAACCTGGGAGGATGTGGAGCGGGCTCAGTCGCTGGATTGCGATTACCTGGGCGTCAGTCCCATTTTCTCCACGCCGACCAAAACGGACACCAAGGAGCCCTGGGGAATGGAGGGGCTGGCCAGGATCCGCGCCTTCTCGCGCCACCCGCTGGTCGGCATCGGGGGACTTCATGCGGGAAATGCGGGGGAGGCGGTGTTGGCCGGCGCCGACGCCGTTGCCGTGGTTTCGGCAATCTGCGCCGCTCCCGATCCCTTTCAAGCTTCGAGAGAGCTGACCGGGATCATCCGCGCGGCTCTGGATAAACGGGAAAAGATGGGAAGAAACAACGGCAGGCGCGGAATCGAAAAGACCCGGCGCACCGGGGAATAGGGATTTTCAGCGACGGGACGCCATGAATCAACCGGACAAGCTCGTCATTTTCGATTATTCGGGCACGCTGAGCCTGGAGGCACCGCAATTCGCCCGGACGGAGAACCTTAAACGCGAACTCCGAGAGAGCGGCCTCTTCGCGCTCGGCGTCACAACCCCGAACTTTTTCTGGGAAGGGATTGTCGGTCCGACCTGGGTCGAGGGGAGCACGACGACGATCGGGTACAAGCGGATCATGGCGGCGAGGGTGGAGTCGCTTGTCCCAGCGACCGATGCTTCGCGGGAGAATATCGCCGCGGCCGCCTCCCGTTTCGTCGACGGCTATTTCGACCGATCGCGGATCGATCCGGCCTGGCGGCCCATCCTGGAGAAACTCTCCGCAAATCCCGAAGCGGCCCTGATCATTGCCACCGACCATTATGCCGAGGCCACCGGAACCATTGTCCGCCATCTGCGCTGCTGGAACATCAACGCGGGGAAAGCCGGAGAGGCGTCCGAACCTTGCCGCCCGACACGGGAAGGGGGAGAGGCATCCCGTTTGAAATCAGCCCCTTTTTGGATAGCCAACTCCGCCGATATCGGTTTCTGGAAGGCGGACGACCGCTTCTGGAAAGTTCTGGAGCGAGTATTGCCGCTGGGGAGGGTCCGGTCGGTTCTGATCGTCGACGATTTCGGTTTCAACGAGGAGCAGGGCGACCGCTATGGGGAGACGGGCCGGGTGGAAGCCAGGCAGGAAAAGACCATCGCCGTCCTTGAAAAAGCCTTTCAGACGACGGTCGCGGTTTCCCCCTTTTTTCTGAAAGGCGAAGAGCGGGACCGGCCCGGGAAAGCCGCCGCGAGGATTTCGGAGACGACCGGCCGGATCGAACGATTCCTGAATCGCGGAGATGAATCGTGAGACGATTTCCCAGCCCGCTTTGGTTCCTGTTTCCGGTCGCAACGGCGGGCGACCCGAATAGGTACGGCACAACGAATGACCGATGTGCGGAAAGCGGTCGGCCGGAAAGATGATCAAAACCGAGGATTGCAAACCGGAAATCATTTACCCATGCCGCTGGGTCTACAAGCTGATCGGACGCGACATAAATCTTCTCCAAGGCGCGGTTCGGGAGGTGCTGACGGACCGGACCTGTTCGGCTGTGCCGTCCAAGAGCAGCAAGGGCGGCGCCTA
>JAQTRB010000300.1 GCA_028712015.1 Syntrophales bacterium | reverse complement strand
ATGTGGGCCTGTCCGCTCCCGAGGTAATTTCCTTTCCGGTAGGGATGAAGCGTCATCTCCCGACCCCGGTCGGAACGGATCCAGCGGTACATCGTCGGCAGCGTGAAACCGGTGATGCCCATCGCCCGTTTCGCATGCTCCTCCGGAAAGATTTTTTCCTGCGCGCGGCGCGGCAGGAAGTCGAAAAGTTCGGCGCTGGCCACATAATAGACAAACAGATCGACGCCCTTCTTTTCCAGCAGAGGCAGCGTCTCTTCCACGAAGGCGTATCCCACCTCGCTCCCCTGGAGGACCACGACGCCGGCATGTTTGTTTCTCGCCTTGCGGAGAAGATAAACCCCGGCGGCTGCCGCATTTGCCGGCGGAAGCCCCAGGGCTTCTCGGTCGATCACCGTCTCGGTCGGCCGGGTGACGAACGGCGCGATGATCGCGGGACGCCGGTTCAGCGCCGTCGCCATCAGCGGCCACAGCTCCTGCGGGTCCCAGGGCGTCAGGGTTGCCATCGTCCCCCGCGGAAAGTTCTCCTGCAGGATCTGAAGCGGCTGCGGGTCGGCATGGGTGGGCCCGTCCTCCCCGGTTTTCAGCCCCGCGTGGGCGCAGACGAGGATGATCGGCCGGTAAGGCCCCTTCTCCAGCGACTGCCGGGCCTGGTTTCCAATCGCGTGCAGGCGCGCCGCGATGTGGCCGAGGGGCGCCAGGAAGGCCCCATACGAGGAACCGGCCCCGCTGTGATGCCCGAAGGAGGCGAGTCCGGAAAGGATCGCCGTCATCGCGTCTTCGCAGATGCCCCCCGTCGCCAACAACCTTGATCCCGGGTTGGCAGCCGCATTGTAGTAACCGCCGTCAAATCCCTGTCCCACGGTGATCAGGCTTGTCGAACCGAGAAGGTCGGCGGCCGCGGCGAAGAGAGCGCCGTTCCCCGCACGGTTGTAGTAATTTAGAATGCGACCGAACTCCGCCCGTAGCGTCGTGCCGACACCCGGCGTCAGCGCAAGCTCCTTCGGCGTTTTGCCGGCGGATTTCCTTGCGATCTCGTAGACGGCGTCGATCCGCGGCCCGTTGCTTCGGGGCTTGCGCCCGCGCCGGTTCAGCCTTTCCCGCGATGCCTCGAGCCTTTCAACGATCATCGCCGCCAGCGCCTGATTGTTCTCCAGTGTCTTCCGTACAGCCTTCAGGGACTCCCAGAAACATTCCTCCAGAATGCCCGCTTCCTTTCCGCCCCGGCACCTCTGGTTGCCGCTTTCGCAACGCGGCAGAGAACCCTTGGCGGATGCCAGAAATGGCTTCAGGGTTTCGAAGAAACCGTCGGCGCAGAGCTTGTGTCCCGCCCCGTGGGAAGCCTTCCCCTCGATGCCGTAACGCCACCCCTTGGTCGTCCGGTAGACGACGGCCGTGGGTTGGCTGTTCTTCATCTTCAAGGCCATCCGCTGGGCCGTACGGATCTGCTGCCAGTCCGTTCCATCGGCAACGGAGATCACGTTCCAGTCGTGTACGTACGCCAGCTCCGCCGGCGTCCACTGGACATAATCCCCCGGGACCGATCCCTCTCGGCAGACATGATTGCTGTCGATCGACGCCTGATTCCAGTCGACGTGGAGAATCACGTTCCGCAGCGAGGCCGTCCCCGCGGCGGCCAGGGCTTCGCTGACCCGGCCGGGCGTCAGGCCGCCCTCCCCTTCCACAATATGCACCCGCGGCGCGTCTTCCCCAAAATAATCCATCGCGCCCAAGGCGAGGCCGATCGAACTCCCCAGTCCGACGCCCGATGCGCCGGTCGCAAGACGGACAAACGGGGTCGCCGGAGTCGGATGGCCGTCCAAAACCTTTGCATGGAGCTTCTTGAGAAGGGCCGTCTTCGTGATGGGATTCCGCCGGAACCCGAGCAGGTCCTCCAGGCGGATACGGAAGCGCTCCTCCGCGGGCAGCAGTTCGGGCGCCGCGATCCGAAGGGCCTCGTCCCGCAACGCCCACAGAGAATAGAGACCCATGGTCTTATGACCCGCGGCAAACGAGATCATGTCGGCATCCTCCCGTTGCGGACGGGAAATATCATAGTCGAGCGAATCGAACAGAAGGCCCGTCAGAAATCGCCCGGCGGAGATGGATCCGCCCGGGTGGCCCGAAGCCGGGACATAATTGAACAACAGCGTGCACATCGTCCGGTAAATCAAATCGAAATCCTCGAGAAGTTTGACTTGCCTGGCGGATACGGGAGGTTTCCCGACCTTCGCCTCATCCGCGACATCAACATACGTTCCCCTTCTCGGTCCAAGAGTAAGCGCCATCGTCTGCTCCTTTTTTTGGGAATTGCGTTTTCTTTTCGCCGGTATTGCCCGGTTTCGATACTTCCCCGCCCGGAATCGGGACTCATCATCGTTCGACAGATGAAACCTGTCAAGCGCTAAATCGGATACGCCAAATCGGATTGCGTCAAATCGAGGATTCGAATCGAAACGAAAGTCCGACGTTGACAGTCAGGGCGGCCTTTCCTATACTCTGCCTCCAATGAACACCCTTGATGACCGAAAGGAAAAGGCGCCTTGAAACGCAAACTCGTTGTATTGATTCTCTCTCTGACCCTGACCCACCTGCTGCTGTTTCCCGCAAGCGGGTCGGAACCCATCGTATCCGCGGAGATCGCGCAACGGGTCTCCGACCACTTTGACGGCAATCTTTACTTCAATCCCGGCATTTCGCAGCCTTCGCCGGGCTCGGAACCGAAACGCAGCCGGCCGTCATGGATCTGGCGGTTCATGTTCGGCAACGAATGGCCGGAATGGCCGGAAGTCAAGGACATGACGCCCGGGCAGCCCTCCGCCGTTCGCGTGCCGATAGGCGTTCTCTCCGTGATCCCCATCGGCCATGCCACATTTCTCATTCAGATGGACGGGCTCAATATCCTCACCGATCCCATCTGGTCGGACCGCTGCAGCCCGGTTTCCTGGGCCGGCCCCAAACGGCACCGCGAGCCGGGAATCCGCTT
>JAQTRB010000299.1 GCA_028712015.1 Syntrophales bacterium | reverse complement strand
AAAAAGTGAAAGGCGCTGCCGGCCAGAACGAAGAGGTGCCACACGGCATGGTGGTACGGCAGCCTGCGCCAGCCGTAGAACGAAAGGCCCAGGATGTAGGCAAGCCCCCCGGCCAGCAGCAGGAAAAACCCGGCCGGCATGAGTGCGACGAGCAGTGGTTTTATGGCAACGACCACGAGAAATCCCATTGCCACATAGAGACCGACCGAGGCAATCGGCCATCGGCGAAGCAGCGATACCTGGAAGACGATCCCGATCAGCGCGATTCCCCAGACGACGCCGAACAGGGACCATCCCCATGGTCCGCGGAGATTGACCAATAGGAAGGGGGTGTAGGTCCCCGCGATCAGAAGAAAGATCGCCGCATGGTCGATCACCCGCAACAGGGCCTTGACCCGGGTACGCCGGACGCTGTGGTAGAGAGTGGATGCCGCGTACAGAATGATCAGCGTGGCGCCGAAGATGCCGCAACCCACGATATGCCAAGCGTCCCCGAACAGCGTCGCGAAGGCGGTCAGGATTCCGAGCGCCCCGACCGCGAGGAAGGCGCCGACCCCGTGGGTGATGCTGTTGGCCAGCTCCTCGCGGGGAGTGTATCGGGGCATGGGTATGTGTATCGGCATATCGTCTTGTCCGCACCTGCATTTCATTCGCGGCCGTACCGGTCTTGTTCCACCGGGGTAAACGGCGCCGCCGCGTCGGTCAGTCGTGTTTATCATCCGGCCCTGAAAACCTCAATTCATATTTAAACGACTTTCCCCAATATTTTCGCTGATGACAGCAGAATGTAGTCCAGCACCTCATTGAGGTTCTGGAAAAGCCGGAAGCCGTTGCTGACATAAGCCCGGTTCCAGGGGAACGACAACCCGGCGCCCAGGGCTCCGCTTTCGATCGCTTTTTCAAGCGTCAGCGGCGAATCGTCCACGACGACGTCGGCCTTCGGGAAGAGAACGGTCTTATCCAGAGAGAGGTGAAGTTCATCGTAGGGGAGCCCATGCCTCGCAAGCCATCGTTCGGTCGGCTGACTCGTGTCCGGCGTCCGGTGGCTGGCAATGATGATATGAAAGCCATGTTTTCTGAGCGACGACAAGAAGTCCCGCGATTCCGGGTAAGGCCGGTATCGGTCGCTGTCCTGTTGATGGTGAATCGTGTTGATCGCCGCGATGAAATCCTCTACCGAGCAGTACCCCTCCCAGATATCGTACGTGCGCCACCGATCGGGCGTTGGAAAATTCCCGTTGATTTTCATCAATTCCCGATAGAAAGCGTCGCTGAATTGCCAGAGGGTGTTGTCTATGTCAATGATTGCGTTCCTGCCCAAAATTGCTTGTCCTCCGTATCTTCTTTCTATCATAAAAAACGGGGGAAACGGATATCCTTTCTAAAAATCGCGCAATCGTTTTTTGCATTTCCGCCGGAAACGATCCCTGGACGGCGGGGGCGCGACAAACCGGCCTACGGTTTCCGCGTGAAAAAAGGCGCATGGTTCGACGTGAAGAAGGGGGGATCCCGCCGGAGGATTGCCGCGACCGCCGGGTGCCTCTTGAATTCCCTCTCCAGGAAGCGCCGGACCTCGCCCCGGTTCCAGCCCCGCGGGTGAACAAAGGGCCGGTACAGGGAGAGATCGCCGGGGTAAAATTCCCCCGCGGCGAACTCCCGCGTTTCGGGGCCGTATGCCGGAAGGTTGAAGATCGCCAGGTTCAGAAAACCGATCTCTTCGGCATGCTCCACGGTGAAGGCCAATGTCCGGGCGGCCGCCGCGGGCGTCTCCGCGGGCGTTCCGAAGAGCAGATAGACATAGGTCGAGATTCCCGCAGCCTCGAGGCTCTTCAGGGCCGCCGCCGCCGCATTCACGTCGATCCCCTTGTTCAGCGCGGCCAAAACCCCCGGATCGCCCGACTCGATGCCCAGCTTCAGCATGACGCACCCCGAGTCCCGCAGCTTTCCGCAGAACCCCGGATCCGCGAGGCAGGGCAAAATCCGGGTGAAGCCGTACCACGGCGCCCCGGGCGGGTCCGCGGCCAGCGCGGCGAGGAGCGAAGGGCTGAGCGCATTGTCCAGCAGATGGATCAGCGCCGGTTTCGTTTCGCGGACCAGGGTGCGGAGGTCCGTCGTGACCTGTTCGGGCGGAAGCGGGCGGTATGGATTCCGCTCGGCCCGCTCCGGGCAGAAGGCGCAGCGCTGCCACCAGCAGCCGCTGGAGGCGCTGTACGGGAGGACCGTCCCCGGCGACAGGTAATCGGCCGGCGAAACGGCTCGGATGTCGGGCCGGTCCGGCCGGCCGTCGCCTTCAAGGCCGAAGAGATTCAAAAGCGGGGTCTCTCCCGGACCGGCAATCAGATCGTCCACGAGACCCTCGAAGGGGCTCCTCCAGCCCGGCCGCCTCATCCAGGAGGTGACCAGCCCGCCGCCCAGGACGATCCGGATCCCGGGAAACGTCCGCCGGAGAAAACCGGCCATCGCGAAGGTCGTCAGGGCCTGGCTCAGGTAATTCAGCGAAAAGCCGACATGCGACACGGGGAATTCGTCCAGAAGCATCGGCAGCCGCGCGCGGAACCATGGATAAAAGGGGTTGGCCTCCGGGGCCGCGGCGCTATGCAGCAGATCGGCGCTCCGGACGGGCGAGAGCCGTTCATCCTCGTAATCGGCTAGGCTCAGACGAACACCGAAGGGACGCGCCGCCGTCGCCAGGAGACGGCTCAGATCCTTCACCGCGCGCCGGTAGCGATCGGGATTTCGGTAGAGCTCCCCGGAACGGAGGGCGGAGAGGTTCGCGTCAAGATGCCGGGCCGATCTTCGCGTCCAGGCGTCGGTTCCGGAATTTTGGGGATCCGACGACAACCGCGCGGCCATCTCCATCAGCCGCTTCTGGCCCTCCAGGTTGGCGTCCCAGATGCGGAAGGCGACACCGTGACGCCGAAGCGCCCCGGCCAGCCGCGCCGGCCCGCCCGGCGCCTCGCAGGCCTTCGCCGCCGGCGGATGGATGAGGAG
>JAQTRB010000298.1 GCA_028712015.1 Syntrophales bacterium | reverse complement strand
ACCCTCGATACGGGTCGCATCGGGATCGCGGCCCAGGCCCTGGGAATTGCCCAGGCCGCCTTCGAAGAATCGGTCCGCTACTCCAAGGAGCGGCAGCAGTTCAAAAAACCGATCTCTTCCTTCCAGACGATCCAGAACTACCTCGCGGACATGGCGACCGAGATCGACGCGGCAAGGCTGCTGCTCTACCGGGCCTGCGCTACGAGGGACGCCGGACGATCCTTCGGGGCCGAGTCGGCGATGGCGAAGCTGTACTGCAGCGCGCTGGCGTCGCGCGTGACGAATACGGCCGTCCAGATTCACGGGGGCTACGGTTACAGCAAAGAATACGACGTCGAACGCTATTTTCGGGACGCGAAGGTCACTGAAATATACGAAGGAACAAGCGAGGTTCAGCGGATGGTCATCTCCCGCGCGGTGCTTGCCCGGAGGACATAGAGGATGTTGAAGCTGGTCGTTTGCCTCAAACAGGTGCCGATGGTCTCCGAACTCCCCTGGGACCCGAAGACGGGAACCCTGCAGCGGGATCTGGCGGAAGGGATGATGAATCCGGACTGCCGTTCGGCGCTCGATGCCGCCCTCCGGCTTCGGGAGGGCAGGGGCGGAAAAATCACCGTGATCACGATGGGTCCGCCGATGGCCGAGGAGGTGCTGCGCGAGGCGATCGCGCTCGGCGCGGACCGGGGCGTGCTGCTGACCGACCGGAAGATGGCCGGCGCGGATACCGCGGCGACCTCGTATACCCTGGCCCGGGCGATTCAAAAGACCTGTCCGGGGTTCGACCTCGTCCTCTGCGGTTCATCGACAAGCGATAGCGAAACCGCTCAGGTGGGCCCCCAACTCGCCGAAGAGCTGGACGTTCCCGGCGTGGCCTATGTGGACGAGCTGGAGATCGCGGGCCGCACGGTCCGGATGCGGCGGCGTGCCGACAATTTTCTCGAAACGCTGGAAATGGAGCTGCCCGGCCTGGTGACCCTGACGTCCGGGTTTTACGCCCCCCGACACGTGCCGCTGGGCGGCCTCCAGGAGGCGTTTGCCGGGGCGGATATCGTTTCCCTGGATGCGGCGGCGCTCGGCATCGATCCGGAGCGAGTCGGGGCGAAAGGGTCCGCCACGAAAATCCTCAACGTCTATTCGCCGACGGCGGGAAAGAAAAACGTCGTTTTGACCGGGGCGCCCAAGTGGATCGTCCAGCAACTCTTCGAACGATTCGAGGACAAGATCGGCGGCGCAATCGGCAAGGACTTGAAAATGGACGGAAAATGATGGCGAAAAAACGAGGCATCTGGGTTTTCGGAGATTACCGGAATTATTTTCAGAACCGCATCACCCTCCAGCTCCTCTCCCGGGCGCGGGAGTTGGCGGCCAAGATCGACGCCGAGGTGTGCGCCGTCGTCTTCGGCCATTGGACGGACGAGTGGGTGGACGATGCCCTTTCCCACAACCCCACCTTTTGCGGGGTGGTGGGAGAGTATATCGCCCACGGCGCGGATAAGGTCTACCTGACCGACCATCCGCGGCTGGCCGCCTACAGCATGGAGACCTACGCCGTCTTGATGGAGCGGTTGGCGAAACGCGAAAAACCGGAAATGATCCTGATCGGGGCGACCGCTTTCGGCCGGGAGTTTGCCCCCCGCGTGGCGAAGCGCCTGGGAACGGGTCTTACCGCCGACTGCATCGGCCTCGACATCAATCCGGAGGGGCTCCTTGTCCAGATGGCCCCCTCCTTCGGCGGCAACCTCATCGCCGAGATCCTCACCCCGGAAAGGAGGCCCCAGATAGCGACCGTCCGTCCCGGAACCTTCCAGGAGATTCCCCACGACTACGTCCGGACCGGCAAGGTGGTGAAGGTCCCGCTGCCGAAAGACCTCACGGCCGACCGGGTTCGGCTGGTCCGGTCGGAGCGCCTTCCCCAGCGGGAGCAGAAATTAGAGGACGCGAAGGTGGTCGTCTGCGGCGGGAGAGGTCTGGGAAGCAAGAAGAAGTTCGCAAAACTTTCCGAACTGGCCGAGCTTCTGGGAGGCGAGGTGGGCGCGACGCGCCCCGTCGTCTACGCCGACTGGATCGATCACGATGCCCTGGTCGGCCAGGCGGGCAAACAGATCCGACCGCAGATCCTCTTCTCTTTCGGGATCAGCGGCGCCATCCAGCACACCGCCGCCTGCAACGGCGCGAAGTTCGTCATCGCGGTAAACAAGAATCCAAACGCGGCGATGATGAAGCAGGCCGACGTCGCGGTGGTTGCCGACGCGAGCCAGGTCTGCACGACCCTGATTCAGGAGCTGAAACGCCGGATCCGCTGATCACAATCCGATGCGGCCGGCGATCTCCCGCATGCCCGCCAGGCTGATCTCCACGAACTCGTCGAGCGGCAGGCCGATCTTCTCACACTCCCGGATCGTCTCGCGGTTCACCGAAGCCGCAAACGCTTTTTCCTTCATCCGTTTTGTGATCGATTTCACCTTCACGCTCGCGATTTTTTTGTCCGGATAGACAAGGGCCGTGGCGACGATCAGGCCGGTGATCGTTTCGCCGGCGGCCAGGGCGTGCTGTAGCTCCGTGTTCCGCGCGGTCCCGCAGACGGCTTCGTTGTGCGATTTTACCGCAGCAACCATCTCCGGATCGATCCCCGCCTCCGTCAGGATGCGCTCCGCCTCCAGGCCATGCCGAGACAGGTCGCCGCCGCCGACCTCGATGTCGATGTCGTGCAGAAGCCCGGCGAGTCCCCAGCGCTCCTCGTCCCGGCCGAGCCGCCGCGCCAGCGCCCGCAGAACCGCCTCGGAGGCAATGCTGTGGTCCAGCATCCGTTCGTTCTTGACGTATTTTCTCAGAAGTTCTTCCGCCTCGTTCCGTGTCATCGCCTCCCTCCCTCCCTTCCTTTCTTTGTGAACCCCGGATCCCTACCATATCCCCGGAAACAGCCTTTTTCGTTTTCGTGCAAAATCGGAATATCCGGCTATCCGGACAATGAGTATGTAACACATTAACATCAGGCAGGATCTC
>JAQTRB010000297.1 GCA_028712015.1 Syntrophales bacterium | reverse complement strand
GCTCTTCACGGAACGCTGCCCCCGCTTGGTCCGCGATGCCGCGGAGATCCTGGAGGAGATCCTGTGACGGACCATGGAACCGGGAGAGGGGGCTTGGTCCGGAAGCCCGAAGGGATCGGAATTTGCGCCGGCAACGGGGAGTTCGAGGTGTTGAATTGAGCGGAATCGCCTTGGCCATTGTCCTTGCCTCCGCCTTTCTGCATGCGGGCTGGAACTTCCTGCTCAAAAAGAGCGATCGGAAAATCGTTTTTATCTGGTGGTTTCAGCTGGCGGCCCTCATTCTTTTTTCCCCGATGTTTCTGTATTACTGCGGGGAAGCCCCGATTCCTCTCGCGGGATGGCTCTGCATCGTCGCGACCGGCCTCATCCACGCGGGCTATTTCTGGTTCATGGGGGGCGCTTATCAGCGGGGCGACCTCTCGCTGGTTTACCCGCTGGCCCGGGGATCCGGTCCCCTTTTCGTGCCCATCCTCGCCGTGATCCTCCTGCACGAGGAGATTGCCACGCTCGGCGGTCTCGGGATCGGCCTCATCATCGCCGGGATCTATTGCGCCAATCTGCGCTCCTTCAAGAAAGGGGCCTTCCTGGAACCTTTCCGCGCCCTCCGCGGCGGGGCATCTCTGTGGGCGCTTTCCACGGGTCTGATGATCGCCGGATACACCCTGGTGGACAAGGTCGGCGTGGGGCTGGTCTACCCGCCGGTCTACATCTACATCATGGTTTCCATCACCTGGCTGGCGCTGACGCCCTGGATCCTGATCCGGGAGCGCGGCCGGATTCGTGAGGAATGGCGGAAGCACGCCGGCGCCATTTTTATTGTCGGCTTCTTCAGCATCTTCACCTACCTGATGATTCTTTTTGCCCTTACCATGAGCAAGGTCAGCTATGTGGCGGCCGTCCGCGAGGTCAGCATTGTCCTGTCGGCCTATTTCGGCGTCTTCTATCTGGGGGAGAGGCATGGAAAGCAAAAACTGTTCGGCGCCCTGCTGATCACGCTGGGGGTGATCGCGATCGGCCTGAGCCGGTAGGAGCATGATTTTGACCAGGAGTACAACCGGGAAGCCCTGCCTTGTGGCCGCGAGAATCGCTATTTCGAAAGGGTCCGCTGCAGCTTCTTCAGGGTGGATGTGAACACCCGCACCATGTCGGAGCTTCTGCGGTCTTTCAAAAAGACCAGATCGTAATCCACATAAAGCTCCTCCTCGATTTCGGCCATGTGATACAGCCCCTCCTGGACATCCCGCTGGATGGTGAACAGGTGAAAGAATGCCCCGCCCATCCCCAATTGCACCATGTGACCGATCGCCGGCGGATTTTCGCAGGTGATGCTGTTGGTGATGGTCAGATTCCGTGCGGCGAACTGGCGGATGATGTAATCTCGCGTCGCCGATCCCTCTTCGGGCAGAATGATGGGGTAGTCCGCCAATTGGTGAAGGCTGACCCGCCGGCCCATATCCTCTTTCGAAATGAAGCACAATTTCGACTTCAGGATGGGGATGAAGACGATATTGTCCGGGTAGGGCAACCTTCCGATGACGGCCAAGTGGTATTCGTAATCCACGACTTTGTCGAGGCCCTCCTGGGACAAACCGGTGTAGATCTGGACCTTCACGTCGCTGTGTTTCTCGTGCATGGCGAGCAGAACATCCGGCAGAACATGATTAGAGATGTACGGCGTGGAACCGATGATCATGTTGGAAGTTTCGAAATTTTCCAGCTCCTTTTTCAGCTCGTGGATGAGAGAAAAGATCTTTTCCGCATGACCGAAAACGATGCTCCCCTCTTTGGTCAACTCGAATGTTTTCTTGTTTCGTTTGATCAGCGGGACAGCGAATCGTTTTTCCAGCAACTTTACCTGCATGCTGAGGGTCGGCTGAGAAACGTTCAACTGTTTCGCGGCACGCGTGAAACTCTTTGCCTTGGCCACCTCGAAAAAGGCCTTCAGATGGTTCACATTCATGCGGTCTGTACTCCAGAAGTCTAAATGAGAATAAATTCTTGAATCCGTTCGACCGTTGGCTTCCCGGGAACATCTTAGAATGAGATGAAGGAACTTCAGGGGGCAATCCCGTACGGCTGTTCAGGAGGTCTGTCCTGAGAAGTTAACCCTTCATACTTTGACGGGGGTGGATTGTCAACCAAATATGACGCACCACCGGGTATAACAGGACGCAGAGAGGGTCGTGATGTGGCCGGCATCGGCAGCCGTTTCTGTTCCGGATGGATTCGTGTTGGACCGATGGTCATAAAAAAGCCTCTTGAACGCTTTTATGCGTAAAGAGGCTTTTTTGTGACGGAACGATCTGTCGACCGGTGACCGGCCGCAACATCTCTGGCCGTGGGAAAAGGCCTGTCCCCGGGGTCAGGGTTTCACAGCCACGCGAATCGCCCTTCCGGATTCGGCGATCTTCAATCCGGCATTGATATCATCCAGCGACACCCTTTCCCCGACGATTTCGTTGAAGGGAAAACGGTTCCGCGTCAGCTGCAGGAAATCGACCGCCTTCTGCAGATGGACCGTATCGTAGTTGTGGACGCCCCGGATGGTGAGGCATTTGAAGACGATGTCCGAAGCGTCGCAGTTGAAATTGGCGCCGGCGAAGGCATTGCCGATTTCAACGAAACGGCCGCCTGTGCGCAGACACTTGATGCCCAGCGGCAGGAGGGCCGGAAAACCGGCCGACTCCATGACGGCATCGACGCCGAATCCGCCCGTGAGTTCCTTGACCGTGTCGATCACTTCGTCGTCGGTGAGTTCCTTCGAATTGATCGTATCGGTGGCGCCGAAATTCTTCACGAAATCGAGCCTGTGTTCCATGATGTCGGTCACGATGATCCGGCGGCATCCGTAGTGGGATGCCAGGGCCGCCGCGTAGACGCCGAGCGCCCCGGCGCCCTGGATGAGAACGTTTTCGAAGGGCCGGAGTTCGATCGCGTCCCAGCCGGCCACCACCGTCGACAGGGCGCAGTTCGCCGGGGCGACCTGTTCGTCGGTCAGTTCCGCGGGAA
>JAQTRB010000031.1 GCA_028712015.1 Syntrophales bacterium | reverse complement strand
GCTGCCGGCTTATCTGGCGGCATCGATCGCACAGAAGGGCGTTGTGACGATACAGGCGGTCGGCGCAGGCGCTCTTTTGACAGCGCTGACCTACATCACCAGCATGAGCGGAAGCATTGGCGGCGGCACTTTGTCTGATCGCCGGGGACGAACCCGGACCATCCTCTGGGGATCGTGCCTGAGCCTGATCTGCTCCCTGCTGTTCGGCTGGATGATGACGTTTCCGCTGTGGTTTCTGGTCACCATCGCCGCTATATACAACATGACCGCCATCGCCGATTCGTCGATCTATTCGACGGCGCTGACGGAATTGGTCCCGCCTGACTGTCTGGGCGCCGCGTATGCCCTGCGTTCGCTCCTCGGTTTCGGCGCCGGAATCATCAGTCCCTGGGTATTCGGGCTCGTCCTCGACTGGGCGCAAGGCGAACCGCTCCGCTCGGAAACGATGGCCTGGGGTTTCGCATGGACGATACTTGGCGCCGGGGCAGTGTTTGGGCCGCTGATGACGGTCCTGTTGCGCGGAAAACCCGAGGCACAAAAGATGGCCGGCGGAAAAGGATAGTCAACGATCGATCCGTTCCATCACCGGACGATCGATCAGATCCGGGAGGGGAAGAATCTCGTACCCCTTTTCCTTCAATCCGGAAACGATCCGTTCCACTTCCGCGATCCAGTTCTCGATTCCATCCCTCCCCTTCGGCGCAACGTCGTGCAACAGGATGATGTCGCCGGGACGAACCTTCCTCAGGATGATCTCCGCCAGTTTGGCAATCCGCCGGTTGCCGCGGTCGAAGGCGCGACAGCTGAAGGTCAGGCAGTACATGTCAAGCTCTCTCAAGACCCCCGGCAGCCTGGAATTGGTGATCCCGACGGGGGGCCGAAAGATCAGCGGACGAATGCCGAAAGCCGCGAGCACATCCTGCGCGCGGGCAACCTCCTCCCGGAGCGTTGCCCGCGAACGCAGCATCAGCAGCGGATCATGACGATAGGAATGATTCCCAATGGTATGGTTCCGTGAGAGGATCTTTTGGATCGTCGCCGGATACCGTTCCGCCCTCGCGCCGGCAACGAAAAACGTCGCCGGCACGCAATGCCGCCGCAAAAGCTCCAGCAGTCGGGGGGTGACATCCGGATCCGGGCCGTCATCGAAGGTCAAGGCCACCGCCCGACGAACCGTTTTCCGCCGACTGATTACGGGCAGGAAGAATCCAACCCCGGGGAGAAAAGGGGCAACCAGACAGAGGATCATGAAAAATCCCAGCGGGAGGACGACCAGCGCCGGCCGGATCAACAGCAGCAGGCCGGAGATGACGAAGGCCGCCATTCCGGAAACCAGGGCCGGCGAAAGCGCTCTCTGCGTGCCGGGAACGACCCTGCCGCCCCTGATCCGATCCAATCCCGCCTCCCGGTAACCGGTCGATGAAATACCCGGCGGGGGGTATTCCGGTGGCGGGGCCGTCGGACGTTCCGCCATGCGTCTCGTCACCCAACGTAGAACAATCCTGATATAATGAACGCCGGCAAAGTACAATCCGACCATAAAGACAACGTGAGAAAGGCCGTAGGTCGCCGGACCGCCCACAACGATGATCAGGGGTTCCCGAAGTTGATAGGAAATCCACGCCAGGAGTCCTACGGCCGGCCAGCCGATGACATAACTGAGGCCGATGAGCCCCACGCCGATCCATACCCGCAGCGTCGGTCTTTCCGTTATCGCCTGGAGATCCGCCTTCTCGGCGAGAGCCTCACGAACGAAACGGGTTGCGGTCCACCTGGCGACCAATCCCTTAACGATGGAATTTCCGGACATCATTTGCTCTCTTTCGCTCAGGACAGGGTCGTCGACTCCATTCAATTTTGTATTGATACACGCATTATTTTGTATTATCAATCCAAGATGAGTGAACGACATCCATTCCGACCGTCGCCACACGGTCGCTGCAACCGAGAAACGGCTGCGTTAGGCAATCCGTCGCTGGAATAACCCATGAGCATGAATCCATCCCCTGATTCCTTCGAACCGGAAACGGGACAGCCCTGGCAGCGAACCCTCTACATCATGTTTGTCGCCCAGTTCCTGTCGATGGTCGGCTTCGCCTTCGTGCTTCCCTTTCTCCCTTTTTACGTGCGGGAGCTGGGAATTACCGACGAGCGGATGGTCCCCTTCTGGGCCGGCGTCCTGGCCGCTTCCAGCGGTCTGGTCATGGCCTTCTTTTCCCCTCTCTGGGGGTGGCTCTCCGACCGGTATGGGCGAAAGATCATGGTGGAACGCGCCATGTTCGGCGGCGCCGTCCTCACCTTCGCGATGGGGCTCGTTTCCGACATCTGGCAACTCCTGTTCCTGCGGATCCTTTCCGGCGCGACGACCGGAACCATCTCGGCCTCCATTGCCCTGGTCTCCACGGTCGTCCCGAGGCAAAAGTTGGGATTCGCGCTGGGACTCATGCAGGTGGCGGTTTTTCTCGGCATGACCCTGGGACCGTGGATCGGGGGAATCCTGGCCGACATCCTCGGCTATCGGCTCACTTTCATGGCGGGTGGCGCGATTTTGCTGCTGGGCGGAATGCTCGTCCTCTTTGGAACCCGGGAGCGTTTCGTCCGGCCGTCGAAGGCAATACTGGCGAAAGGCGACCGGCTGGTCTCCCTGCTGACCTATGGGGGATTTCCCGCGATGCTTGCCCTATTCTTTTTCTTCCATTTCACGGCTCATTTTGTCGCCCCGATTCTGCCGCTCTTCATCGAAACGATGCATGACCCGGCGCGTGCCGGCGTGGCCACAACCACGGGCATGCTCTTCGCGATCAGCGGCGGCGCCGCCGCTCTGTCCGCCGGCGGGATCGGCTATCTCAGCGATCGCGTCGGCTACCGCCGGATCCTGCTGTTCCATCTCCTGCTGACCGCCGCGAGCATCCTGCTGCACGGGGCGGCGCAGGGAATCCTTCACCTGGTCCTGCTGCGGGCGCTCTACGGCCTGGCGGCGGGCGGCATCCTGCCGACAATGAACGCCCTGGTCGGGCGCCTGATTCCGCCGGAGAGCTACGGGAAAGCGTATGGTCTGACCTCCTCCATGACCAGCCTGGGAATGGCCGCCGGTCCATTCTTCGGCGGAATCATGGCCTCCTCCTGGGGGTACCGCTGGCCCTTCGCCTTCGTCGGCGCCATGATGCTTGTCGTCGCGCTGCCGGTGATGATCAATCTCCGCTCCCGCTCCCGCTGATCGTACGCTGCAATCTCTTTGAAAAGTCGTGTAAAGGCTCGCCGACTTTTTTTGCTTGACAATAGAACGACTGTTCCATGCAAAAGGGCTCATGAAAGAAAAACGCACCCTCCGATCGGTCCGGAAAATCCTCATCGTCTTTTTCCGGGAAACCCGGCGGATGCCCTCCTATGCCGAGATGATCGCGCCGTTGGGGGTCCGCTCGAAGAGCGTCGTCTATTTCTGGGTCGAAAAGCTGATCGCCGCCGGCCTGCTCACCCGGGACGAAAAGGGCCGCCTGAGTCTGATTCAACGCCCCTTCGCCGTTGCCCTGCTCGGATCCGTCCGGGCCGGTTTCCCCTCCCCGGAGGAAGAGGCCCTCTGCGACATCCTCTCCATGGACGAATACCTGATCACGCGGCCGGAGGCCTCCTTCCTGCTCCAGGTGAGCGGAGATTCGATGAACGGGGCGGGGATCGTGGAGGGGGATCTCGTCATCGTGGAACGGGGCGAGAGCCCAAGGGGGGAGATATCGTGATCGCCGAGGTCGACGGGGAATGGACAATGAAGCACTTCCGTCGGGAGGAAAAAACGGTGGTCCTGGAGGCGGCCAATCCGAAGTATCCCCCGATTCGTCCGCGCGAGGAGCTCAAGCTCGGGGGGGTCGTCACCGCGGTGATCTGGAAGTATCTCTGACTACGGCTCTTTCGGCATAAAGATCCACAGCAGGATATAAATGAGCAATCCGGTGCCGAAGCAAAAAAAGAGCAGCGAGAAAATCACCCTCCATGTCCAGGACGGAATCGGGGTGTGTTTTCCCAATCCTCCGCAAACGCCTCCGATCCAGCGGTCATCCTTCGCTTTGGATACCCTCCGCAGCCAGTTCTCTTCCGACATGTCCCCTCCCTTCTCCATCCGGCGCTTTGTTCCCCGATCAACCCTTCACGGCGGACCTTCCGTCGAATGCTCGGGTCTTTTTTATACGCAAAGTTCCGCGCATGCAAATGATTTTCAGCCTTTTTACGGAAACCGCGCGGGAAGGACGGAAAACCCGCTCCTCTCCCGATTCGGCGGCTGAGGCTGAAAAAGCAATGGAATGTGCTTGAAAAAAGTGATACGGGATATCCGTAATCCATCGATCTTGATTCAATCGGGGAGGATGCATTTGATGAACACCCTTTTCAGCAAGAAGACCCTAATCCTGCTCGTCTTTCTGGCGCTGCTGATTCTCGGACCGTACGGAGACAGCCGCGTCTCCGCGATCGACCGAACCACCTACAAGGGTCTCAAGACCTTCAGCGAGGTCCTCGACATGGTGGATAAAAACTATGTGGAACCGGTGGAGACGGACAAGCTGTTGCAGGGGGCGATCAACGGAATGATCAAATCCCTCGATCCCCACAGCAGTTTCATGACCGCGGAAATGTACAAGGAATTGGAGGTGGAGACACGGGGGAGCTTTGGCGGGATCGGAATCGAGATCACCCTGCAAAAGGACGTGTTGACCGTGGTTTCCCCGATCGAGGACACCCCCGCCTACAACGCCGGGGTCAAGGCCGGCGACCAGATTATCCGGATCAACGGAAAGTCGACCAAGGACATCACCGTCCTGGATGCCGTCAAACAGCTTCGCGGACCCAAGGATACGAAGGTGACCATCACGATCCTGCGCGAGGGCATGGCCAAGCCGAAGGACATCGAGCTCACCCGCAGCATCATCTCGATCAAAAGCGTCAAGTCGAGGGTTTATGACGACCATATCGGATATATCCGAATCTCGGCGTTTCAGGAACGGACGGGGGACGACCTGAAAAAGGCCTTGCGGGAGATCGAGGCAAAGGCCCGCCCGCTGAAGGGGATCGTTCTCGACATGAGGAACAACCCCGGTGGACTGCTTCACCAGTCCGTCGAGGTATCGGACGCCTTTTTGAAATCGGGCAACATCGTCTCCACACGCGGCCGGGCCAAAAGCATGGAGAGCAAGACGGTGGCAAAGGACAACGGGGATGAACCGATCTGTCCGATGGTCGTTCTGGTCAACGAGGGAACGGCCAGCGCCGCGGAGATCGTCTCCGGCGCGCTGCAGGACAACGGGCGGGCCGTGATCATCGGGACCCAGACCTTCGGCAAGGGCTCCGTGCAGACCGTCATTCCTCTCGAAGACGGAGCGGCCCTGAAGCTCACCACGGCCAAATACTATACCCCCAAGGGTCGGTCCATCCAGGCGGAGGGGATCACACCCGACATCGTGATCAAACAGATCCGGCCGGGTGATGAAAAAGAGGATGTCGATAATGCGCTGCTTCGCGAGAAGGATCTGAAGGGACACATCAAATCACCCAAAGAGAACGACGCCAAGGCGGCGGAACCCAAGAAGGAGACGGACAATCTGGATCGGGACAATCAATTGAAAAATGCGATCGATATCCTGAAGAGCTGGGATATCCTGCAAAAGAATTCCAAGGGATGATCGGCGCCGGCAATATGGGGAATGGAAAAGGTTATCCATAAACGTGAAACGATTTCCGTTCCGGGCAGTGATCATCGTCGCCGCCCTCATCGCAGCGGTTTTTCTTTTCCTGGAAAGGGCGGTTCAGCGTCCAAATGATTCAACCGACCGGAGGGTCCTCGAAAAGGAAACGCCTGCGCCCGATTTTGGGCCGGCGCGGCAGGGGGCCGAAGACCCCGTCCGGTCGATCGTTGTCATCATCGACGACATCGGTTTCGACCTCGGGATCGTTCAGAAACTGGCCAGCATCCCGGCGCCCCTTGCCTTCGCCGTTCTCCCGTACACCCCCTATGCCGGGGAAGCGGCCGGGCTTCTGCATGCGGCCGGAAAGGAGATTCTTCTCCATCTGCCCATGGAATCCCTCGGCCGGCCGGGAAAATCTCCCGGTGAGGGGGCGCTGACGACCGACATGAACGCGGAAGAAATCCGAGACCGGGTGCGCGAGATTTTGGAGGCGGTACCCTTCATTTCGGGAGTCAACAATCATATGGGCTCCCGCTTCATGGAGGACGAGGCGCGACTCGCCGTTGTCATGGAGGAGCTGCGGGCACGAAACCTTTTTTTCGTCGACAGCATGACGACCGAAACTTCCCGGGGAAGGAAGACGTCCGAACGTGCGGGTGTTCGTTTTGCCGCAAGGGATGTCTTCATTGATCATGTCCCGGGCTATGGCGCCGCCCTGAAGAACCTGACCGGCGTCCTCCGGAAGGAACCAATGAACGATTTGCCGATCCTGATGATCGGCCACCCCCGTATGGAAACGGAGCGAGCGATCCGTGACGCCATGCCGGTCTGGCGGACGGAAGGGGTCAAGGTCATTCCCGTCTCAGCCTGCTTCGGGATCTCCCATGGACCGGAAAGCGGGGTGCGTCCGCAACGGCGGACGGAACGATGAATCCGGCCTCGAAAGGAACGCGACAGATGATCCGGGCATTTCCCCGCAAGATCGGTTGGGGTGTTTTCGCAGCGCTGCTGCTGGCGGGATGCGCCGTCTTTCCCATACGGAAAGATGTCGCGTCGTTGCCGCCCCATGCGGCGTATGCGCCGTCCGCGGCTTATCACTACAGCCTCGGAATTCTCCACGCCCTCAATGAAAATCAGGACGAGGCCATCCGCGAGATGGAGGAGGCGTTTCGCATTGATCCCGACTCGCCCTACTTGGCCAGAGAACTGGCATCGTTCTATATGGAAAAGGGGGATGCGGAGAAGGCCCTGGCAATCTGCCGGAAGACTCTGGAGAGGTATCCGAACGACGGCGACCTCCGTTTGCTGCTGGGCGGTCTTTATATGAGTCGGAAGGACTATGCCGGCGCGGCGGCGGAATACCGTCACGTCGTCGATCTGGAGCCGAAAAACGTCGCCGCCCGCTTTTATCTCGGAACCAGCCTCGCCGAAATGAAGCGATTCGACGAGGCGATCGCCGCGTTCCGGGAGCTCCTCGCACTCGATCCCGAACACTTTATGGGGAACTATTACCTGGCCCGACTGCTGGCCGAGCTGAAACGATACGATGAGGCGGAGACGGGATTCAAAAAAATCCTGGCGATTCGTCCCGAGTTCGAACCGGCGATGATCGACCTGGCGATCCTCTATGAGAGGCAGAAGAAGATCCCGCGGGCGGTCGAAGTCTATCGGAATTCCATCGATCTTTTTCCCGCCAGGCTCCAGGCAAGGATCAAGCTGGGAGAACTGTACCTTCGGGAACAACGCTACGACGAGGCGGAAGGTACCTTTCGGGAGGTCCTGAAGCTGAACGGCAACAACCGGGAGGTGAGGATGACCCTCGCGCTCATCTACCTGGAACGGGGCAAGCCGGAACAGGCCGTCGAGATCCTGACCGCCCTGTCGCGGGAGTATCCGACCGAATACCGGATCATGTACCTCCTCGGCACGACATATGAGGAGATCAAGGATGACGATAAGGCACTGGAAATCCTGCGGGGCATCCCGGCTTCGTCGGAACATTTCGGCAGCGCGCAGATCCGGATCGGGATGATACTGAAAAAAAAGCGGCGGATGGACGAGGCGTTCGATTCCCTTCGCGAAGCGATCGGAAGAAAAAAGGATCTCCCGGGTCTTTACGCTTACCTGGCTTCCCTCTATGAGGAGGAAAAAAGATTTTCCGCCGCGGAGGAGCTCCTTCGGGAAGGGTTGCGGCTGAACCCCGAGAGCGTCGATCTCCACTTCGGCCTGGGGGTTCTCTTCGAAAAAACGAACCGATTCGACGAAAGCATTCAAGCCATGAGGACGGTTCTGAAGTTCGAACCGGATCACGCCGAGGCGCTCAATTTCATCGGCTATATGTATGCGGATCGGGGGATCCGTCTGGAAGAAGCGGAGAGGATGATCCGGAAGGCTCTCGAATTGAAACCGGGTAACGGCTACATGATCGACTCACTGGGCTGGGTCTGCTTTCGGCAGAACCGAATAGAGGAAGCGATCCGGCATCTGAAGGAGGCCTCGGAAATCCTTCCGGAAGACCCCGCGATCCTCGAACATCTTGGAGACGTCTATGTCCGATCCGGCCGGCCCCGGGAAGCCGTCGAAGCCTATGAGAAGGCCATCCGCTACAAACCCGAAAACGATCTTTTGAAGAAAAAGCTCGACGATCTTCTGCGGGTCAAAGCCCCGTGATCCGAATCTTGGGCATGCGGAAACACCCGCGATGAATCCGATGGAAACTTTTTCACCCACTGGACAAATGATACAGGCGGCCCGCTGTTCGCGGCATCGGACCCTTCTGCTGTCCGGAATTGCGTTTCTCGGGCTCGTCTTCGCCGGCTGCGCCGGGCGAGCGCCCCTCATCCCCCCTTCGTTCTACGAATCCCCCGAGGCCGCCCTCCGGGCGCTTGCGGCGACCTCCCCCGGCGAGCAGGCGGTTACGGCCACGGTCCGAATTGAGATCATCCACAAAGACCACCGTTATCCGGTGAAGGTTGCGGTGATGATGAAGAGACCGGCCCTTCTCCGCGTGGAATCCATTCCTCTGCTGGGTCCCCCGGATCTATTCCTTTCCGTCGCCGACGGCGAACTCCGCGTCTTTCTGCCCGGGACAAACGTCTTCTATCAGGGTCGCGCCACTCCGCAAAACATTTCCCGTTTTTTCCCTGTTTCCATTCCAGCCGCCGATATCGTCTCTCTGCTGATGGGCGTTCCTCCCGACAGCGAAGAGCCGATACGATCATACCGGGGAAAGCGCGAGGAAGGGCTTTATCGCGTCGACCATTATGAATCGGAAAGGAGGACTCGCTCGCTGTGGATCGAACCGGAGGATGGACGGCTCATCCGGTTCCGGAGATTCACGGAAGGGGGAACGATCTTGTACACGGCCGACTTCGGGGATCATGTCCGTTTCGGAAAGGGCTATCTACCGCAGAAAGTGACGATCCGGGAAGGGGAAATGTCCATTCTGACGGTCCGTCAAGCGGATCTCCGACAGACCACCGCTGATTCGGAATCCTTCCCGCTTGCGGTCCCAACGGGCACGATTCCAATCTCCCTTGATCCCTAAATTTTCAAAATCACTTGATTTCGATGAGTTTCGCCCGGGCGATCCGGGCCTGGCTCGTATTCGGATAATCCTTGATCACCTGCTGGAGCAGGAGCCTGGCGCTTACGTTATCGCCGAGATTCATGAAGGAGAGGCCCTGCTTCAGAAGGGCGTAGGGGACCCTGTTCCCGTCCGGAAAGTTCTTGATGACCTTCTCGTACTCGACGATGGCTTTTTCATATTTCTTTTCAAAATAATAGCACTCGCCGACCCAGAACTGGGCGTTGTCGGAAAATTCGGTATCGGGATATTGCTTGAGGAAACTTTCAAAGGCCTCCCGCGATTTCTCGTATTTCGCCTCCTTGAAAAGTTCATAGGCCGCCGTATAGAGAGCCTCCTTACCCGTCTTGCCCTTGACGGCCGCCTCTTTCGCCGGCGTTGCCGGCGACTGTTTTCCGGCCTTCTCCGCCGGCGCGGGGGTTACTCCCTCATTTTTGCCGATCCCGAGAAAATTTTCAATGAAGTTGAGTTTGAACGTAAGGCTGTCCAGTTTTTCCCGAAGCGCCTTCTCCTCTTCTTCCCGTTTTACCGCCCTGGTGGAAGCAGAGGCCACCTCTTTCCGAAGACTCTCCGTCGTCCCACGGATCTGTTGGAGTTGCTCCCGGATTTCGGTGATTTCAGCCCGACCTTCCGCCTGACTCGCCCGCAACGGCCGGATGGCCTTTTCTTGGGTGTTTGCCACCTCGCCGCGAAGACCGGCAATCTCGTCTCGAAGCGGCGCCTGTCCCTGCTCGACGGAAAGGATTTTCTCGTTCGTCAACTGGATCTGACGATTCAAATCGGCGCGAACGCGGCGCAGGTCATCCGTAGTGGCGCACCCCGCAACCGACAGCAGCACGATGAAAAAAAGGCCGGGCAGACACCTTCGCAAGACTGTTCCCTCCGCAGTGTGTTTTACATTCGATCAAAGATCAAAGCGGTTACGACGTCGGAAGACCCAATACAAGAGTCCTGTGAGTTCCGCTTGAGGGCGAAACTCACAGGACCGTTCCTCTCGTCGGGATGACCGGATCGCCTGAGCGGCAACACCACCCCTCGCTGGATCTCTCCGGCCTCACCCGCCGTGTTGAACCAACGGCGGCATACCTGATGGGGTCGTTTTCAGCGACCCCGCCCGAACGACGTTACTTTACCGGCGGAAAAATGACGAAATGGGCCCTTCTGTTTTTCGCCCAGGCCGCTTCGTCATGGCCCTTATCCAGAGGCATCTCCTTGCCGTAACTGATGGTCTTGATTCTTTCTTTCTCAATCCCCAGATTGACAAGATACTTCGCGGCTTCCATCGCCCGCTTCTCGCCGAGCGCCAGGTTGTATTCGGCCGTCCCCCGTTCGTCGCAGTGCCCCTCAACCACAAGCTTGTAATCCCTGTATTTCAGATACGCGGGAGCACTCTTTTTCAAAACATCCTGTGCATCGGGTCGGAGGTTATATTTGTCGTAATCGAAGTGGATATCGGCAATCTTCAGTTCCGCCAGGACGGCCGCCGCCTTGGCCGCCGCATCCTTCTTTGCCTTCTCGGCCGCTTCCCTGGCCGCTTTTTCGGCCGCTTCCCTCTCCGCCTGCTCCCGGAGGGCCTTTTCACGCAGGGCCTTTTCCCGCGCCGCCGCTTCGTCCGCCGCCGAAATCCCCGTCGTTGTCCCCGAAGCAACCCCTGTCTGCCCCTGAGAGATCCCGGCCCCTTCCTTCAGCGCCGCCTTCTTGGCGCAACCGGTCAGGAATGCAACTGAGACACATAAAACGAAGGCGATCAGCCAAACCCACACCCAATTCCTTCTCATCATGACTCTCCTTTCTTGAATTGTCCGTTTTCAATGTTCAATAATTTCCTCACAGCGCTTTTAAGCACTACCGGCGATAAAAATCAACCAAAAAATGGGGGAATTCTAAAATCACCGCAGTCGAGGAGACCAGAAAGGGCTCTCACAGGCTCCGTTTGCCTCATACAGTACCCTCGCATTCTGTCCGCCCGAATTCATGATCCCAATCCGGCTCCGATTGCCGCCCCGGACGCTGAATGCCAAATACCGCCCGTCCGGCGACCACGAGGGGGATTCATGATCGCCTCCCTCAAAGGTCAACTGCTGTGGATCTCCCCCTTCGGCGTCGATGGTGAAAATCTGAAACCGGCCGTTCACGGACCCCTCATAGGCGATGATTTTTCCCTTCGGAGACCAAGCGGGAGACGTGTTGTAATTGCCCTGGTAGGTCAACCTTCTCACATTGCCGCCGCCCGCATCCATAACGTAGAGCTGCGGAGAACCGCTGCGGTTGGAAACGAAGGCGATTCTCTTTTCATCCGGGGAACGCACGGGAGAAACATCGATGGCAAAGTCCCGGGTCAGGCGTTGGAGCAGAAGGTTGCCCACATTCATGTCGTAGATCTCCTGATTCCCGTCTCGACTCAGGGTCACCAGCAGCCTGGCGCTGTCCCGGGACCAGGAACCGGGAACGTTCAATCCCGGATAGAAGGAGAGCTTCCGCGTCGAACCGTTCCCCAGATCCCGGAGATAGATATCCGGATTGCCGTCCCTGTAAGAGGTGAAGGCCAGAAACCGGTTGTCGGGAGACCAGCGAGGCGCAATGGTCAGCGATTTGTAGTCCGTGATCCGGCGAAGGTCCGAACCGTCAAAGTTGATCGTATAGATATCCTTGGACTCGTTGCTTTTTTGGACAAAGGCGATTCGCGTGTCGAACACGCCCACCTCGCCGGTCAAGGCCAGAAGAATCTCGTTGACGAACTGCATGACCATTCGATTGCGGTCCTCGGGCCTTCCGGTATATCTTTTTCCGA
>JAQTRB010000296.1 GCA_028712015.1 Syntrophales bacterium | reverse complement strand
CTTCCGTCTTGTGAATGTCCACCGGGATTCCGCGACCATTATCGTCCACCACGATACTATTGTCGACCCTGATTTTGACGACAATCGTATCGCAGAAACCCGCGGATGCCTCGTCGATGCTGTTGTCCACGACCTCATAGACCAGGTGGTGCAATCCATCCTTCCCGGTGCTCCCGATATACATGGCCGGCCGTTTCCGGACCGCCTCCAGCCCTTCCAACACCCGGATGCTGTCGGCATCGTAATCTTCCCGAATCTTGGTTTTCCCTTCCCGGTCCTGCTTGATTTCTTCCATCAAACCTCTTCCTATCCGTCTTCGTTTGGATCGATTTTTAGACAAAAAACGCGAATGATCACTAAACCCTACAATTTCAGCGGCATGACGATACAAAAATAATTCTCGTTCCCGACCGCCCTGACAATCCCGGGTTTCATCCCCTCCCCGATTTCAAAATCCACCTGCTCTTCATCAATCACTTCCAACGCATCCGTCAGATACGTCACGTTGTATCCGACATTTTTCGTTTCACCCGCATAAATGACGTCGATTTCATCATTGGCTTCGCCGACATCCGGGTTGTTCGAATTCAAAACCATCTTATCCGCCGAAAGGGTCAGAATTACGCCATTGTATTGATCGGAGGCGATGACGCTCATTCTGCGCAGCGCATGGAGAAACTTGTCCTTCGCCAATCTGAAAACCACCCCCTTTTCCACCGGGATCACACGCCGGTATTCCGGGTAATCCCCATCGATCAGACCGACTTTCAACAAGGTATGATCGGTCTTGACAATGCAGGTTCCCTGCTGAACCCCAATAAATACATCCCCGGCCTCATCCTCGACCAGTCGCCGAATCTCGCCAAGACCCTTGCGGGGAAGGATCATCCCTTTTTCCAGCATAAGAAAATCCTTCTCCCCCGTATCCATTTTCATCATGGCCAATCGATGTCCATCCGTTGCGACCATGCGGATGATAAAACTCTCTCCGTTCTTTTCCGTTTCCAGAAAAACCCCACACAGCGTCTTTCGCATCTCATCGGCCGACATGGCAAAGGCGGTTTTTCGAATCATCTCCTTCAGGATGGCCGCCTTGATCTTGTGCATGGCCAGATCGCCTTGATCCACAACCAACGGATAGTCATCCGCGGGAATGCCGGGAATCCGATAGACCGCTTTGCCGCAAGTCAGAATCACCACATCCCGTTCATTCTTGACGACATGAATCGCATCTCCCTGACTTTCACGAACCATTTCATGGAGTTTTCTTGCGGATAGCGTAATGTCTCCTTCCCGGACGACATCGGCTTCATAATCCGCCACCAAACCGATCTCCCGATCGGTCGCCATGATGGTGACCCGATTCGGACCTGCCCTGAGAAGCAGGTTGCTCAGAATCGGCATCGTGGTCTTTTTCTCCACGATGCCCAATGTTTTTTGAATTCCTGCAGAAAACAGATCCCTTTTGATATTGAATTCCATGGCTTTCCCATCCTTTCCACTCGGCCAACAGGTTATATGATAGAAAGAAAAATCCCCTTTATAGAAAAACAGTAGTAGTATTAGTCCCTGTCTAAGGTGTTCATAACCCCGTTTCTATCCCATTTTACGTTCAATTTTTCCCCAGCGCCTGTGGAGAAAGGGTTGTTCAAAAAATTATCCCTTGTGCAGAAGATCCTGTATTTTTTTTACGGATTCCCGCAGGGACGCGTCCGTCTCCAGTATCTTTTTGATTTTGTTGTGAGCATAGATGACCGTCGAGTGATCCCGACTGCCGATCTTTTCCCCGATGTCCGGAAAGGAAGCGCTGGTCATTTCCCGTGCCAGAAACATGGAAACCTGTCTGGCGACAACGAGGTTCTTGTTTTTTTTCGGCGATTTAATCTCTAAAATCTTGATATTGAAGAAAGAGCCGACCGCTTTCACGATTTCCTCGATGGTCAAATCCTTTTTCTCTTCTTTGCGGAAGAGCTGTTTCAAGACGTCCTTGACCAGATCCAGGTCGATCTGCCTCCCGGTCAGCGAGGAGTAGGCAGCAATCCGGACAAGATAACCTTCTAATTCCCGTATATTGGAATCGGCCTGGGAGGAGAGGTAGAGGGAGACATTGCTGGGAAGGTCAATATGGTTCTCCTGTGCCTTTTTTTCCAAGATGGCGATTTTCGTTTCAATCTCCGGCGGTTGAATATCGGCGATCAATCCCCACTCGAATCGGGAACGCAATCTTTCCTCTAAATTTGGAATATCCTTGGGAAACTTATCACTGGTGACGACGATCTGCTTCCCGGCATCATGAAGGGTATTGAAGGTATGAAAAAATTCCTCCTGGGTCCGTTCCTTGTTGCCGATAAACTGGATGTCGTCGATGAGCAGGCAGTCGATGTTTCTGAACTTTTCCCGAAATTTCGGCATTTTGTCATAGCGGATCGAATTGATCAGCTCGTTTACGAAGATCTCCGCGGAAACGTATACGACATTCAATTCCGGAAAAAGAGTCAACGTTTTCAGACCGATGGCGTTTAAGAGGTGCGTTTTGCCCAGTCCAACGCCGCCGTAGATGAACAGTGGATTGTAATTCTTTGCCGGCTGCTCGGCGACGGCGACGGAGGCGGCATGGGCGAACTGGTTGCAGGAGCCCACGACAAAACGATCAAAGCTGTAGTTAGCGTTCAGTGAGGAGTGCCCCCGCCCGCGAGACGGTCTTTTGGGCGCGGTCTTCTCGGAAATCGGCGCGCCGCTCGATTTCACGATCTCCTGGGTTGGGCCGGCTTCCTGTTCGATGACAAAATTCACCTGAAACGGGATGCCGGTCTCCGACTTCAACGACTCCCGGATCAGCGGCAGATAATTTTCGACCAGCCAATCGCGGAAGAAACGGTTGGGAACATGAAGTTGAACAGAGTCCCCCTCCATAGCGGTGATCCGGAGCGGACGTATCCAGGTATCAAAGTTATGTTGGCTTACTTTTTCCTTAAGGATTTTAACCGTTTTATCCCAAAGAATGTCCAATTTTCA
>JAQTRB010000295.1 GCA_028712015.1 Syntrophales bacterium | reverse complement strand
GGTGTGGAGATCATAAGCATCGCGCCGGACGCGTACCCCCTCCAGAAGAAACGCCACAGCGACGAGTTTCTGCGCGGCATCGCCCATCTCAGGCCGCGGACGAACAAATACGGGGCCGCCTTCCGGATCAGATCGGAACTGTCATACGCCATTCATCGGTTCTTCAAGGAACGGGGCTTTACCTACATCCACACCCCCATCATCACCGCCTCCGATTGCGAGGGGGCGGGCGAGATGTTCCGGGTAACCACCCTCAATCCGGACAATATCCCCAAGACCGAGGGAAGCGTTGACTATTCCCTTGATTTTTTCGGCAGGCAGGCGAACCTGACCGTATCGGGACAGCTCGAGGCGGAGCTTTTCGCCCTCGCGCTGGGGGACGTCTACACCTTCGGCCCCACCTTCAGGGCCGAAAACTCCAACACCCGCCGCCATGCCGCCGAGTTCTGGATGGTGGAGCCGGAGATGGCCTTCTGCGACCTGGCGGGAGACATGGCCCTCGGCGAGGAGATGGTAAAATATCTTGTCGCCTATGTGATGGATGAATGCCGCTCTGATCTTGACCTCTTCGCCCGTTTTGTGGACAAAAATCTGATGGCGACGCTGGAGAACATCGCTTCATCGGATTTTGTGCGCCTTCCCTACCGGGAGGCAGTGGATATCCTGAGCACGGCCACTGAGAAATTCGACTACGAGGTGGGCTTCGGAAAGGATCTCCAGTCTGAACACGAACACTACCTGACCGAACGGCACTTCAAGAAACCGGTTATCGTTTACGATTACCCGGCTACGATCAAGCCCTTCTACATGCGGGTCAACGCAGACGGCGAGACCGTGGCCGCCATGGATGTCCTTGTTCCCAGCATCGGCGAGATCATCGGCGGGAGCCAGCGCGAGGAGCGCATCGATATCCTGGAGGCCCGGATGGATGAAGCCGGCCTCCTCAAAGAAAACTACTGGTGGTATCTGGATTCCCGACGGTTCGGGAGCGTTCCCCACAGCGGGTTCGGCCTGGGGTTTGAACGGTTGATCATGTTGATCACCGGCATATCGAATATCCGCGATGTCATTCCCTTTCCCCGGACACCCGGCAGCATAGAATTCTAAACACGAGACAGGAAAGGAACCGGCCATGATCAAGATAACCTGCATGGGGGCCGCGGGAACGGTGACGGGATCGAACTATGTCGTTGAGAACAGCCAGGACAAAAAGCTCCTGGTTGACTGCGGTCTCTTCCAGGGAGGGAAACAGACCGAGTGGCGGAACACGGCGGACTGGGGGTTCGATCCGCGTGAGATCGACACGCTTCTTTTGACACACGCCCATATCGACCACAGCGGCAGAATCCCGAAACTCGTCAAAGATGGATTCCAGGGCCGGATTCTCACCTCCCCCCCGACAGCCGAGCTGTGCGAGCCCATGCTCCTCGACGCGGGGCATGTGCAGGAGATGGACGCGGAATGGCAGACGCGACGGAACAAGCGCCGCAGTAAAAAGGGGATCGAACCGCTCTATACCGTTGAGGACGCCCAGGCAAGCCTCCGGTTTTTCTCCCCCGTGGAGGAGAACCGGATCATCGAGATCGAACCGGGGATCAAGGCACGGTTTATAAACGCGGGGCACATCCTTGGATCGTCGACCATAGCGGTCTGGATCGAAGACGAGGGAACGCCGGTCAAGATCGTTTTCTCCGGGGATATCGGCAAGAGCAGCCAGTTGATCGTCAAGGACCCTGCCAAGGTGACCGAGGCGGACTATCTCTTTATCGAATCGACATACGGCAACCGCCTCCACCGCTCTTTCGAGGACAGCGAGAAGGAATTTCTGGAAGCCATCCGGTATGCCGTATCGAATAACGAAAAGGTGATCATCCCGGCCTTCGCCGTGGAGAGAACCCAGGAGATCCTCTATATTCTGGGAGAATTTCAGCGCGCCGGATCGCTTCCCGACATACCGGTCTATCTCGACAGCCCCCTGGCGATCAAGGCAACGGAGATATTCCGGAAGAACAAGAAATATTATGACAAGGAGACGATGGCCATCGTCTATCTGGGATATGACCCTTTCGACCTTCCCAATCTGAAATTCACCCCTTCCACGGAAGAGTCGATTGCGATCAACCGGAATGGGGGGTCCGCGATCGTCATCGCCGGGAGCGGCATGTGCACGGCGGGAAGGATCAAGCACCACCTCAAACATAACCTGTGGCGCGAGGGGGCAAGCATTGTCTTCGCGGGGTTCCAGGCCATGGGCACTACGGGGAGGCGCATCGTCGACGGTGAGAAACGGGTCCGGGTCTTCGGTGAAGACGTGGCTGTGGCGGCCAGGGTTTTCACCATCGGTGGTTTTTCCGCGCACGCCGATCAGAATGGATTAATGGAATGGGCCTCGCATTTCGCCGCGTCGCGCCCCCGCGTCTTCGCCACCCACGGCGAGGCGACGGCCAGCGAGACCCTCGCGGAAAAATTGAGGAAGGACCTCTCGCTTGACGCGTATGTCCCCACGATGGGAGAGACACTGATCCTCGACTCCCATCAGGTCACCCGCGCCCCTGCCGCCGCCCTACCCCCGGAAGACTTGCGGCAGGTCATGGAGGGAACCATCGCCACCCTTGAAAAAGAACTCGAAGGGTTGAAAGCGCGGATCTCGGCGAAGGGGGGCACAGTCCACGAGGCCGATGTCGATCGGCTCAAAGATATCGAGGAAGATCTGCGGATGACCCTCCCCGACTGATGAGAGATTCAGGGCCGCAGCCGCCCTTTCAAATCCATGATCCGCCGGTACGAGGCGTCAATCCTGTCGGCCGGTATTTTCCCGCTCTTCACCAGCCGCTCCAGAATCACCCCGGCCCGGCTGGCGATATCTTCTTCAAAGACCGAGTTGTTCGCGAAGAGGAGGATGTCGACCCCCGCGAGGACAGCCCGTTCGATTGCTGTCTCGAGGTTGTAGGCCCCTCGTATCGCCTTCATCTGCATGTCGTCTGAGACAACCACCCCCTCGTACCCCATGTATTCG
>JAQTRB010000294.1 GCA_028712015.1 Syntrophales bacterium | reverse complement strand
TCATCAGCGATACGGAGAAGAAAAATACGGCCTATCACGAAACGGGTCATGCGCTCGTCGCAAGAATGTTGCCGGGAACCGATCCGATCCACAAGGTGACCATCATTCCCCGGGGCCGAGCGCTGGGACTCACGCAACAGTTGCCGGTCGACGAAAAGCACTCCTATCCGCGGGAGTACCTTCTCAACAACATCGTGATCCTTCTGGGCGGGCGAGCGGCGGAGGAACTGATCTTGAAGGACTTCACGACCGGCGCCGGGAACGACATCGAACGGGCCACCGCCCTGGCCCGCAAGATGGTTTGTGAGTGGGGCATGAGCGATGAGATGGGTCCGTTGAGCTACGGGAAAAAGGAAGAGCAGATCTTTCTCGGGAGAGAATTCGCCACCCACAAGGATTACAGCGAGGAGACCGCCAAGAAAATCGATGCCGAGGTGTCCCGCATCGTCATGTCGGGATATGAGAACGCCAAGAAGATCCTGTCCGATCATATGGATCTCTTGAACCGCATTGCCTTGGAGCTGTTGGAAAAAGAGGTCTTAAACGGCGCGGAGCTGGATGAGATGATCGGAATCGCTCCGCCCAAGGAAGCTGCGGTTCCGCAGCCCGAAGCGATCGGCTGAAACGGCGCAGGGCTGCCAAAAATACAGGGACACAAACCCTTTGCCGGGCAATCCGATTTGGCTATGGATGACCTTCGAATCCGCTGTCTGCATATCACTTCCGAGGAAGAGGCCCTGAATGCACTGAAAGGGGCTCACGTGGATCCCTGCGGCATTCAAGCGATGCTTCCCAAGATGTTCCATCTGAACATCATTTTGGATGGTATGGAGTCTCGCGTAGCCAATATCATCAAGCAGGAGATGCTTTCTCTGGGGGGAGATGCGGCTGTTGCAAGGGGAACCGTCGCGTGCAGCGTCGCGCGTACGGATATCATTCTGATGGGGACGTACAAGCAGCTGCAAAAGTTTGCCGATAAAATCTCGATCCAGCCCTTCGGGCTCAGTTTGATCGCCGAAAAAATCAGGGGGATTCTGAAGAGTGTGTTTACGGAAACCTTCCAGCTTCGGACATCCAGGAGGGAAATCACCCTCGGAGAACGTACGTTGATCATGGGGATCCTCAACGTGACCCCGGATTCCTTTTCGGACGGCGGCCGGTTCGCTTCTGCGGATCAAGCCGTGGAGGAAGGGGTCCGCATGGCGGAGGAGGGGGCGGACCTCATCGACATCGGAGGAGAATCCACCCGTCCCGGATCGGATCCCGTTTCCTTCGAAGAGGAGTTGCGGCGTGTGATCCCGGTCATTCGATCCCTTGCGGCACGAACCAAGCTTCCGCTTTCGATCGATACAATGAAGGCGGACGTTGCGCGGAACGCCCTGGCGGAAGGAGCGGAAATGGTCAACGACATCAGCGGGATGAATTTCGATGACGGGATGGCGGATGTCGTGGCCGACGCCCACGCGGCCGTAGTACTCATGCACATGAGGGGGATGCCGAAGACGATGCAGGCGGGTGATCTAACCTACGGTTCCCTGTCGGGCGATATTATCGAATATTTGGCAAGAAGAATCGAACATGCCGAGAATCATGGGATCCATTCGACACAGATCATGGTCGATCCGGGCCTCGGTTTCGGCAAAACGGCCGTCGACAACCTGCGTCTCATCAAATACCTCATGGAATTCAAGTGCATCGGAAGACCTATCGTGGTCGGTCCATCCCGAAAGGGCTTTGTCGGTCGGATTACGGGGGGAGTGCCTACGGATCGAATGGAGGGCACGGCGGCGGCGGTCACGGCGGCGATCCTTCACGGCGCACAGATCGTACGGGTCCATGACATCGCAACGATGAAGAAGGTTGCGGCCATGGCGGATGCCATCGTGAGGGCGTGAGATGCTCACCGACCGTTGTTCGAAGATGGATTTATTATCAAATAGTCCCGAGGAAACCTTTCGAATCGGGAAAATTCTGGCGGAAGACCTTGCGGCGGGGGATGTCGTCGCGCTGACCGGAGAACTGGGGGCCGGCAAGACCTGTCTGACGCAGGGAATTGCGAGCGGGCTCGGCGTTCCGGAAAATTATGTCGTCACATCGCCGACCTTTACACTGATCAACGAGTATCCCGGGAGAAAGGTTAACCTTTATCATCTTGATGTTTATCGTCTGACGGGATACCGCGACCTTGCTGAAATGGGGTGTGAAGAATATCTGTATGGGCGTGGCGTTGCGGTGGTCGAATGGGCTGAAAAGGTGTTGGATGCCCTTCCGGACGACGCCCTGTTCATCGTTATGACATATCTGGATGAGAACAGAAGAAAGATCGAGATTTCCGGTTGCCGGGACCGAATCGGCATCTGCGGGCGGGCGTTCAAGCGAGGAGGATTATAACCAATGGCTCTGGTGGTTCAGAAATACGGCGGAACATCGGTCGGAGATCTCGAGAGGATCGCGAATGTGGCGAAGAGGGTGATCCGGACGAAGGCAGCGGGAAATGATGTGGTCGTCGTGCTTTCGGCCATGTCGGGAGAGACGGATCGGTTGATCCGGCTTGCGCAACAGGCGGCGCAGGAACCGAATCCCAGGGAATACGATTCCCTGATATCCACGGGCGAGCAGGTGACGGTAACCTTGCTGGCGATCATGCTGAACGGTATGGGGTTTCCCGCGAAATCCTTTCTTGGATTTCAGGTTCGGGTATTAACGGACCAGGCTTTCAACAAAGCCCGCATCATGAGTATCGATACGGATAAAATCCGGGAGGGATTGAATAAAGGAATGATTGCGGTGGTTGCCGGTTTTCAGGGCGTTGATTCGGAAAACAACATAACCACCTTAGGCCGGGGTGGCTCGGACACCAGCGCCGTCGCTTTGGCGGCGGCGCTGAAGGCCGACGTATGCGATATCTATACCGACGTGGATGGTGTTTACACCACCGATCCGAACATCTGCAGCAACGCCCGGAGGCTGGATCGCATTACCTATGACGAGATGCTGGAAATGGCCAGGGCCGGCGCGAAGGTGC
>JAQTRB010000293.1 GCA_028712015.1 Syntrophales bacterium | reverse complement strand
TCATCAGCGATACGGAGAAGAAAAATACGGCCTATCACGAAACGGGTCATGCGCTCGTCGCAAGAATGTTGCCGGGAACCGATCCGATCCACAAGGTGACCATCATTCCCCGGGGCCGAGCGCTGGGGCTCACGCAACAGTTGCCGGTCGACGAAAAGCACTCCTATCCGCGGGAGTACCTTCTCAACAACATCGTGATCCTTCTGGGCGGGCGAGCGGCGGAGGAATTGATCCTGAAGGACTTCACGACCGGCGCCGGGAACGATATCGAACGGGCCACCGCCTTGGCCCGCAAGATGGTTTGTGAGTGGGGCATGAGCGAAGAGATGGGTCCGTTGAGCTACGGGAAAAAGGAAGAGCAGATCTTTCTCGGAAGGGAATTCGCTACCCACAAGGATTACAGCGAGGAGACCGCCAAGAAAATCGATGCCGAGGTGTCGCGCATCGTCATGTCGGGATATGAGAGCGCCAAGAAAATCCTGTCGGATCATATGGATCTCTTGAACCGCATTGCCTTGGAGCTGTTGGAAAAAGAGGTCTTAAACGGCGCGGAACTGGATGAGATGATCGGAATCGCTCCGTCCAAGGAAGTCGCGATTCCGCAGCCCGAAGCGATCGGCTGAAACGGCGCAGGGCTGACAAAAATACAGGGACACAAACCCTTTGCGGGGCAATCCGATTTGGCTATGGATGACCTTCGGATCCGATGTTTGCATTTAACCTCCGAGGAAGAGGCCTTGAATGAACTGAAAGGGGTTCACGTGGATCCCTACGGCATTCAAGCGATGCTCCCCAAGATGTTCCATCTGAACATCATTTTGGAGGGTATGGAGTGTCGCGTGGCCAATATCATCAAGCAGGAGATGCTTTCTTTGGGGGGAGACGCCGCTGTCGCACGGGGAACCGTCGGGTGCAGCGTCGCGCGTACGGATATCATTCTGATGGGGACGTACAAGCAGTTGCAGAAGTTTGCCGATAAAATCTCGATTCAGCCCTTCGGGCTCAGTTTGATCGCCAAAAGAATCAGAGGGATACTGAAGAGTGTGGTTTCGGAAACCTTCCAACTTCGGACATCCAGGAGGGAAATCACCCTCGGAGAACGGACGTTGATCATGGGGATCCTCAACGTGACCCCCGATTCCTTTTCGGACGGCGGCCGGTTCGCTTCTGCGGATCAAGCCGTGGAGGAGGGGCTCCGCATGGCGGAGGAGGGCGCGGACCTCATCGACATCGGAGGAGAATCCACCCGTCCCGGATCGGATCCCGTTTCCTTGGAAGAGGAGTTGCGGCGTGTGATCCCGGTCATTCGATCCCTTGCGGTGCGAGCCAATCTTCCGCTTTCGATCGATACAAGGAAGGCGGACGTTGCGCGGAAAGCCCTGGCGGAGGGAGCGGAAATGGTCAACGACATTAGTGCGATGGACTTCGAGGACCGGATGGCGGATGTCGTGGCCGACGCCCACGCGGCCGTAGTGCTCATGCACATGAGAGGGATGCCGAAGACGATGCAGGCGGGTGATCTAACCTACGGTTCCCTGTCGGGCGATATTATCGAATATTTGGCAAGAAGAATCGAACATGCCGAGAATCATGGGATCCATTTGACACAGATCATGATCGATCCGGGCCTCGGTTTCGGCAAAACGGCCGTCGACAACCTGCGTCTCATCAAATACCTCATGGAATTCAAGTGCCTCGGAAGACCTATCGTGGTCGGTCCATCCCGCAAGGGCTTTGTCGGTCGGATTACGGGGGATGCGCCGGCGGATCGAATGGAGGGCACGGCGGCGGCGGTCACGGCGGCGATTCTTCACGGCGCACAGATCGTACGGATCCATGACATCGCAGCGATGAAGAAGGTTGCGGCCATGGCGGATGCCATCGTGAGGTCGTGAGATGCTCACCGACCGGTGTTCGAAGATGGATTTGTTATCAAAAAGCCCCGAGGAAACCTTCCGAATCGGGGAAATTCTGGCGGAAGGCCTTGCGGCGGGGGATGTCGTCGCGCTGACCGGCGAGCTGGGTGCCGGCAAAACTTGTCTGACGCAGGGAATTGCGAGCGGGCTAGGCGTTCCGGAAAATTATGTCGTCACATCGCCGACATTTACGCTGATCAACGAGTATCCCGGGAGAAGGGTTAACCTATATCATCTTGATGTTTATCGCCTGACGGGATACCGCGACCTTGCGGAAATGGGATGTGAAGAATATCTGTATGGGCGTGGCGTTGCGGTGGTCGAATGGGCTGAAAAGGTGTTGGATGCCCTTCCGGACGATGCCCTGTTCGTCGTTATGACATATCTTGATGAGAACAGAAGAAAAATCGAGATTTCCGGTTGCCGGGACCGAATCGGCATCTGCGGGCAAGCGTTCAAGCGAGGAGGATTATAACCAATGGCTCTGGTGGTTCAGAAATACGGCGGAACATCGGTAGGAGATCTCGAGAGGATCGCGAATGTGGCGAGAAGGGTGATCCGGACGAAGGCAGCGGGAAATGATGTGGTCGTCGTACTTTCGGCCATGTCGGGAGAGACGGATCGGTTGATCCGGCTTGCGCAACAAGCGGCGCGGGAACCGAATCCCCGGGAGTACGATTCCCTGATATCGACGGGCGAGCAGGTAACGGTAACCTTGCTGGCGATCATGCTGAACGGTATGGGATTCCCCGCGAAATCCTTTCTCGGATTTCAGGTTCGGGTATTAACGGACCAGGCTTTCAACAAAGCCCGCATCATGAGTATCGATACGGAAAGAATCCGGGATGGATTGAAAAAAGGGATGATTGCGGTGGTAGCCGGTTTTCAGGGCGTTGATCCGGAAAACAACATAACCACCCTAGGCCGGGGTGGCTCGGACACCAGCGCCGTCGCTTTGGCGGCAGCGCTGAAGGCCGATGTCTGCGATATCTATACCGACGTGGATGGTGTTTACACCACCGATCCGAACATCTGCAGCAACGCCCGGAGGCTGGATCGCATTACCTATGACGAGATGCTGGAAATGGCCAGGGCCGGCGCGAAGGTGC
>JAQTRB010000292.1 GCA_028712015.1 Syntrophales bacterium | reverse complement strand
CGGTCAACGTTGTCGCATCGGCGATTGTGAATGGGACATTCAGGATCCGGGCAAGGGTCTTGGCCAGCAGCGTCTTTCCGGACCCGGTCGGACCGATCAGCAGGATGTTGCTCTTGTGGATATCGACCCCATCCATATCGATGCGGGAAAACAATCGCCGGTAGTGGTTGTAAACCGCCACGGAAAGGACCTTCTTCGGTTTTTCCTGCCCGATGACATACTGATCGAGAAATTTCGCAATATTCTTCGGTTCCGGGATACCTTTGCGATTCACTTCCTGTCCAAACTTCTCGCCCTCTTCGGCCACAATGCAACGGCAGAGTTCGATGCATTCATCGCAAATATAAGCCGCGGGGCCAGCCACAAGCTTCCTGACCTCATTCTGGCTCTTCCCACAGAAGGAGCAGGAAAGCGGTCCCTTTCCGGCGTGTGAATCTTTTCCTTTCCTAACCATTCAACCATACCCTCGCTGTCTTATGTTCGTTAAACCCGCTTGACGATGATTTCATCGACAATTCCGTATTGCCGGGCCTGCTCCCCCGTCATGTAATAATCCCGTTCGGTATCGGCCTCAATTTTTTCAAGGGCTTGTCCGGTCATCTGCGCCATGATCTGATTCAGTTCATCCTTCAATCGCAGTATTTCCCGCGCCTGGATGTTGATGTCCGTGGCCTGTCCTTGGAATCCGCCCAGGGGCTGGTGAATCAGAATGCGCGAATGGGGCAGTGCGAATCTCTTCCCCTTCTCCCCCGCTGCCAGGAGGAGAGCGCCCATGCTCGCCGCCTGTCCCATGCAGACCGTGCTAACCGCCGGCTTGATGTACCGCATCGTATCGTAAATCGCCATCCCCGAACTGACATGTCCGCCGGGGGTGTTCAGATAAAAAAAGATCTCCTTGTCGGGATCGTCCGATTCCAGATAAAGCATTTGCGCGATGACGAGGTTCGCCACCTCATCGTCGATTGCCGACCCGAGAAAAATGATGCGATCCCGGAGAAGCCTCGAATAGATATCGAAGGCCCTCTCCCCTCGACCGTCCTGTTCGACCACCATGGGAATCAGGCTCATTTCAACGCCTCCGCCCTATCCTTCGTTCCGTTTCCGATCCTGGTGATATTTGCCTTCGCCTCGAGAAATTCATAGGTTTTTCGGTTCAGGATTTCGCTGCGGATATTATCCATTAAATCGTCTTTTTCCAGTGATTGCTTCAATGATTCATAATCCTGGGCCCTCTTTACCGCGAGCCCTCGAATCTGTTCTTCCACCTCGTCTTCTCCCGCAATCAGCCCCTCTTTACGGGCAATGCCCTTCAGCAGAAGCACCGTCTTGACGATCTTCGTTGCTTCCTCCCGGAACTGATCATGGAGCTTGAAACTGAACTCGGCCGCCTTTTTCGGTTCCATCCCACCGGAAACCATTCGCCGTTGCGTATCGGACATCATGTAGTAGATCTGTCGCTCGATAAAGGAATCCGGGACTTCGAAAGTATTTTTCTCCAGGAGACGATCACTGATCAGCCTTTCGAACGCCAAGGCGATCTTTCGCTTCTTCTCCTCTTCCACATTCTTCCGGATATCCGCTTTCAGCTCTTCCAAGGATTCGTACCTCTCAAAATTTTTTATGAACTGTTCATCGAGCTCGGGAAGTTTTTTGATCCGTATCCCTTTGATATGAACCTCGAATTCAATATCTTTTCCCGCAAGATGCACGGCTTGGTATTTTTCCGGAAACCGGACGGCTACGGTTTTCTTTTCGTCTTTCCTCATTCCGATGAGTTGTTCCTCAAACCCGGGTACGAAGGTTTTTGAACCGATTTCAAGAAGGTAGTCTTCGGACTGGAGTTCCTTGAGTTTCTCTCCGGCAAGGGCGCCCGCGAAATCAAGACTGACATAATCGCCCTCGATAACCCCGCGTTCCTCGGTCACCTCCTCCATTGTGGCAAACATCTGGCGTATTTCCTTCATCCTCTCCTCAAGGTCTTCCTCGGTCACGACCGGCTCTTCTTTCTCAAGATCCAGACCCAGATAGTCCCTGGGTTCAACAACCGGTTCCACCTCCACCGTTGCCGAAAAGGTAAAATTCTTTTCCTCCTCGATGCCCTTCTGATCGATCTCCGGCTGCATCACCGCCGGAATTTCTTTTTCCTGCAGCGTCTCCCAGTAGTAGCGGTTCACCAGATTGGAGACTGTTTCCTCCTCGGCCTCTTTCCGGTAATGTCTCTCGAGGATGCCTCGGGGAATCCTACCCGGCCTGAACCCTTTGATCTTGGCCTTCTTGCCGACCGTGCGGTAAACGGCGTCCAACTCATTTTTTACATCCGTCCACGGGATATCAAATGTCAATTTTTTCTTTACGGTACTAAGGTCTTCAATCTTCACGGCAGCACTAATGTCACTCACGGTCATATGCTCCTTTTTCTAAATATTCTCATCGGATGATCGACAATTTGGTGCGAGAGAGGGGAGTTGAACCCCTATCCGCTCAGGCGGGCTGGATCCTAAGTCCAGTGCGTCTACCAATTCCGCCACTCTCGCATGGTAGAAGCCGTATTTTTATATGCACTGCCTCGCCGATTGTCAACAACCAATATCGGAGAAACATTCGAAAAATATTAAAAAACCGCCTATTAGGCGGTTTATTCTCATTGGTCGGGGCGAGTGGATTTGAACCACCGGCCCTCTGAACCCCATTCAGATACGCTACCAGACTGCGCCACGCCCCGACTTAAATTCGTTCCGTGTTCGGTCTCCTATCACCAAACGTGCACCCGTGTCAAGGACAATGCGCCCGTAAAAAAACTTGAATCCAAGGCATGGTTCAAGTATATTGAATGATCGTTAAAGGGAGGATCGCCGGAGGCAATGGACACGAAATGAAGCGTGGGACCAAACCGTCCATTCAAGCTGCTCTGATCATTTTCTTTCTGATGGCCGCGCCATGCGGGGCGGACATCTACAGATACACCGACGCGGAGGGAGTCATCCACCTGACCAACGTCCCCACGGATCCGGGGATTCCCTACGTAC
>JAQTRB010000291.1 GCA_028712015.1 Syntrophales bacterium | reverse complement strand
CCGTCTGTTCGGTCCGCCGGGTTTCCTCAAGCAGTTGGAAAACAAACTGGCGGCCTATACATGGAATCTGGTTGAAAACTACACGAACGATTTCGCGGTCATCGCAACGGAGGTCCGTCCGGACACCCGGATCATGAAACGCTACCGTTGTCGGACGGCTTTCCAGCCGGAGACCATGATGGAAAACGAGGGTTTCGACGGCGTTCTGCTGGAAACGCAGTTCTTTACTGTGAGGGGCATCTTTCTCGACCATCTCATTCCCTGCCTTGCCTTTCGCTTTGATGAACGTCAGCGTTTCAACATCCTGAAGACCGTCCTGAAGGAAATGGACCTGCCCACGGGCGCCTGGCTGATGGCCTTGAAAGCACATCTCTTAAACGGAGACGGAGACGATACGCCTGTGCGGATCTGCTCCGGGAATCCTCCAAGCGATCCCCGGGATACGTGGCGTCCCTTGAAAACGCTGAAACGGGCGGTAAAGGTCAGCCCGGGACTTCAGGTTGTTTATGTCACCGACGCAGTCCACAGCCCTGAAAATTGCAGCGCGATACTTGAACTCGCCGATCATGCCGATCTTCTCTTCATTGAAACGACCTTCCTTGAGGAGGATCAGGGAACTGCTGCCAGAAAGTATCACCTCACCGCCCGACAGGCGGGAACGCTGGCAAAACAGGCTCATGTGAAGCGATTGATCCCCTTCCACTTCTCTCCAAAATACAAAGGCGCCCGGCATCTCCTGACGGAAGAGGCGATGGCGGCGTTCCGTGGAGATCCCGGGAAACGACCTTGATAGGGACATCTTCAAGCAAGGCGATGACTGTAGAGCACAGAGAACCCTCCTATCTGAAGCTTTTCACGAAAGGAGAGCTGACGGCACGGGTTTGTCAGGCCGTGGATCTGCTGAAAGACTGCCGACTGTGTCCCCGGGAGTGCCGCGTGGACCGGCTGAGCGGGGAAACGGGATTTTGCCGGACCGGCATCCGGGCCGGAGTGGCCGCTTTTCATCCCCACTTCGGTGAAGAAGCGCCATTGGTGGGATCCGCCGGCTCCGGAACGATCTTCTTCAGCTCCTGCAACCTTCTGTGTTCCTTCTGCCAGAACTATGAAATTGGAAACGCTTTCTTTTCCATACCGACTACTCTTGGAGGAGAGTCTTTTGGAAATTCTGTGCGGACTTCTGCGCTTCACGAACCCCTCAACTTCAAAAGCCTCAAATAGTTTATCGGATTATGGACCATCTCTCGATAGGTCCGGTCTCCGGTCATAATATCGGTGACTCCTTCACAAAACATCTGTCCGTAACGTTTAAAGAGTGTCGCGCGCAGTTTCGGAAAATTGTAAAGAATGGTTGCCAGGCGCCTTGCGGTGTCGAGTTCAGGAAGGATCTCGGCCGCAATCTCCGATTGGTATGTCTCACCGACCTGCTGCGCCCGCAGATTTGCGTCAATCAACGATCGGGCGGCGATCTGGCCGCTCCGTATTGCGAACGTTATTCCCTCGAAGCTCACGGGATCAGCCAATCCGGCCGCATCACCGGCCAGTAAAATGCGACCGGCAGAGAAAGTCTTTCCACGAAGGGCAACCGGGATCAGCCAACCGTGGCGCTCTATGCGAATATACGATTTAATTCCAAGAGTATACAAATAGGAGTTAAATGTTTTGTTTAAGTTTACGCAACCCCCCCTTGTCGTCAGGAAGCCTATCGACAAATGATCCTTCTTCGGAAAAACCCAACCGTATCCATAGGGAACCACTCCAAAGTCGAACCTCGCAGCCCGTGAAAACCGTTCAAATAGATTGTCGTCGACGAAAACCTCGTATTCGAGCGCGGGAATGAAACGACGAAGATCCTGCCGAAACGCCCTGCGGGACACCCATCCCCCGGCTCCGTCTGCGGCGATCACAAATCGGGCGGTAAGCGTTCCGTGCGAGGTGATCACTTTAAGCCCTTCTGCTTCCGGGAAAACCTCCAGGACTGTGCAGGATGGTCTGATGCATGCCCCGGCCCGTTCGGCCGCGGACACCAGTCTGAAATCGAACTCCCCTCGCATGGTCATCGAGATGATCGGATCCTGCCGTTTCGTTTCGAAACGGAGACCGGCATCGAGAAGGTTCATCTCGGCAACACAGCAATTGCGATCGATCATGTCGCGAATGCCGGTGGGCAGAAGCCGGAGGGCCCTTTTCACCACCCCGCCGCCGCAGGCTTTATACCGCGGCAGGGATGCCCTCTCAAGAACGACTACCCGGACACCCGCTGTGGCCAGGGAAAGAGCTGCTGACGCCCCTGCGGGGCCGCTGCCGATGACAATCACATCACACAAACCGCCAATCGAGGTATGGCTCACGATCCGTTTTGCCTTTGTCAAGAATTCTTTAGATTGAATCGAGTCTTGTACCCTGTCTGGCACAGGGGTTTATTCATGCTCACTACCCTAAATAGAATGTCAAGGACAAAAACACCCAACTGTTTTCCCGTAATCTATGCATCCCCGAAACGGTATTGACAAAACGGGCCACAGGTGTGAGTATGCGACCCACACCCATCGGTCTCGACATTTGGCTGCGAAAATTTCCTGAAGTCATGACGTCCGCTTTGAAAAGAGGGAATACATGGGAAGGAAGAGTTTCGACTCGTTGATGCGGCAGGCATACGCAAGAAAAAGAGTTTCCGATACGTCCGACTACTTCAACGGATATGTCAGGGGACTCCGCCGACTTTTCCAGGGGGAATCCCCCGAAACTGCCGGGGAAGACGCCAAATGGTTATCGCGGATAGACGACGAGGCCCAACAGGATAAGGCGCACGGCTATCAGGACGGGCTCAACGGCCTGGCCCCGAACAGCGACCGTTGGAACTACTGCACACGGGATAACGACTGTCGGCACTGTCCGCTGGCCAACGCCGGCCGGGACTGTTTCAACAACACCATATAGGCAAGGTCCTCTGTGGAGGGGGGCCGCGGGCCGGCAGGGGACCGTCAGAGCAGAGACGGATTCGACCATCGCATCAAAGAAAGGGGCGTTTCTT
>JAQTRB010000290.1 GCA_028712015.1 Syntrophales bacterium | reverse complement strand
GCGAAGACGGGATCTTGTCCTTGAGGATTTCCACACCGAAGCGCGACGAGGAGATGAAATAGCCGTTTCGGTTGACCAGGTAGACCTCGCCCGTTTTTTCGATCACGGTGTTCATCGTGTCGGCGACGTGTCGGAAATCGATCAAGGTGAAGAGGGTCGCAATTTGCCGCCGATCATGGCTGTATGCCGGCGTGGACATCAGAATGACGGGGATCTTTTCGCCGCTGTAATCAAGGAGAAAGACGTCGCTTGTCCAGTCCCCCGCCTCGGAAAGTCTGATGTTGGGCTTGTGCCGAACCAGATTCTCCGCCGAGATTACCGGCGAGGATCCCTTGAAAAGGACTTTCCCCGTGGAATCGGTCACAAAGAAATCGAGGTAAACCTGATAATGTTTTTTCATCCGGTCGAAATGCCGCTTCACTGTTTGCTGCGAGCCGGTGTCGCCGGGGACGATCGCATAGGAGAGCATCCGCATGTCGTTTTTACGTTCGAGGATGAAACGGTAGATCGCTTCCGCGCTTTTTTCGGACAACCCGAGAAGTTGGGATGACACATTTTCCCTGATCGATTGTTCGCCCGCGGTTTCGACCAGATAGACAAGGCCGGATAGCGGGATGACCGCCACGAGCAGGAAGGCGACAATCAACGATACTTTTAATCTTTCGAATCTCAAGGGACGGCCCCGCTTTCAGCGAATCGGTCGGTCGCAGGCCAAACCTTGCGCCTTGGCTTACACGGAATCCTATAATTGAAAAGATGTGTTGTCACGCAAAAGGTTGTCCGTGCGTTTATTTTCCCGACTGGAAGGGGTCCCAGTCGAAGCCCCAGATCTCGCTGTGCAGCGGCAGCTTGTAGTTCCGCCGATCGTCGTATGAGGGGTACCTTCGGCCGCCCCCCTCTTCGGGGTACATGGAGACGGGGAATTTCGGGGCGATCAGACCGTGCTTGCGCGCCTCCGCGTCGAGCCAGGCGCGGTCGTCGGGGTGGGCGATGGAGATGAGCGCCGAGGCCCTTTCGTAGCCGGAGAGCCCTCGAAGGTTCACGATCCCGTACTCGGTGCAGACGTACTGGGTGAACTGAGCCGGGACATCCACCGTGGAACCCGTCGGGAGGAAGGGTACGATCCGGGATGTGCCCTTCTTGCTCCGCGAGGTGATCGCGGCCACGCCGCGCCCGCCGCGGGAGTGGCCCGCGAAGATCACGAAGTGGAGAAAGCCTCCCGTGCCGGAGATCGGCCGCATCTCATAGAAGCTGCAGCACTGCTGGCCCAGGAGATCGACGGCGACGCAGTTGTCGATGGCGATCATGTTGTCGATCCGGGTGATGTTCTGGAGGTTGTTCGTGTAGCCGGAGTCGTAGGCGGCCAGGCGCTGGTTGCGGTGGATCGTGTCGTAGTACCACTGGGAATCGAAGGGGAAGGCGAAGGTGTAGACGCTCTTGCCGTTGTCGAGGTTCTTGTAGGCGTTGGTGACCTGTCCCGACTCGATCAGCTTGATCAGGCCGAAGTTGAGCATCTCGGTGTGGATGCCGAGGTCCTTGAAGCCGGCATCCGCCATGGCCGCGATACAGGCCGAAGGGAGGGAGCCGATCCCGAGCTGGACCACGTCCCGGTCCCGCATGATGGTCATGATGTGGCGCGCGATCGCCTCCTCCTCGGGCTTGGGCTTGATCCCCCGTTCGTCGACCTGAGGCCAGGTGTGCTTCGCGCAGTCTACCTCCACCCAGTAGTCGATCTCGTCGATGTGGATCGTGTTGAACCGTCCCCCCTCGGCCCAAGGATAATCGGAACGGACCTCGAAGACGATCTTCTTTGCGGTCTGGCGGTAGACGTTGCTGTTGCTCGTGCCGTAGGACATGTTGAAGAAGCCGTGGTGATCGGGAACCGTGGCGGCGTTGAACCACCAGTCGATCCCGCGGTTTTCCCGGGTAGCGTTGGCGAAACGGTAGTGGTAGGCCCAGATGCCGTAGGCCCAGCCCCACTGGGCCCAGTCACTCACCTTGTTTGTGTCGCGCGCCTTCCGGTTCCAGGGCATCATGAAGAAGTTGTGCATGCAGTGGTACTGCTCCAGCGGGTCGATCTCCTGGAACTCGGGACGGGGAACCGGGTTTCCGTGGAGCCAGATCTCGATGTCCCGGAGCTGGCCTGGTCCGGGTCCGAGCCTCCGGGCGACGGCCTGGCTGCAGACGGTGGAGTCGCCCCCCATCGTTCCGTGGTTGATCCAGTCCCCCGATTTGACCATGCCGGCGATCTGTTCGGGCGTTCTCTTCTTGTCACGAATCTTCTGCTGTATCGGTGTCGTCATGCGTTTTTGTCCGTGCCTTTCCTAAGGAGATCTGAAACGGTCCCGCGGGACTGAAATCCCGTTTGCCGGTTCACGAAAAAACGATCTTTTCTAATCGATTCGGGGAGCGCTGACAAGGGAAAAATCTCTGCGACGGGGAAATTTTCCTGAAGGAGCATGGGGAGCGGAAGATCCTCTTGCCGGCTCGATCTCATCCCGGGTGTAAATCATTGCTTCCATTCTCGGGAAAAGGCTCTCGCTGAAGGCATCATTACCTTTACGGGGACCGCGATGTCAAGGAGGGAAAACCTCCCGGTTGCTATTCAGGCGGGAATATTGTAATGATCCATCCATGAAAAAGAGGCCGGCGGAATATGCGGGGACCTATCAGGGGATGGCGCTGATTGCCGATCCCATTTACAAGTATGCCTCCTTCACGGTTCCCGCGGCGGACGGACGCGAGAAAACCGAGAAGGACCTGATCGACTCTCCCTGGGTGCAGCGCCTCCGGCGGATCTTCCAGCTCCAGAGCGCCCGCTGGGTATACCCCGCGGCCGAACACACGCGGTTCCAGCACTCCCTCGGAACGATGCACATGGCGGGCGAGTTCGGCCGACACCTCTATCCTTCGCTGAAGGAGGTCTGTCCGGATGCCCCTTCCGCCAACTGCGTGGAGGAACTTCTCCGGGTGGCCGGCCTTCTTCACGACGTCGGTCACGGTCCGTACGGCCACTTTTTTGACGACCATTTCCTGAGCCA
>JAQTRB010000289.1 GCA_028712015.1 Syntrophales bacterium | reverse complement strand
TCGCCGGATTCTGGAGAGAAAATTGGCCAACGTCCGCGACACCGAAGCCGACGTCCTGGTTACGGCCAACCCCGGTTGCCACCTTCAGCTTGCCTGGGGCGTACGCGAACTCGGCATGAAACAGCCCGTCTGGCACGTCGTGGAACTCTTCGGACGTTCCCTCCCCGCGTGAACCTCCAGAAACAGGAACAGGATCAACCGTTGAGACCGACCTCAGACACCGAACGGAAATTCCGGGAATTGATCGCAATCGTCGACAAACTGCGATCGCCGGAAGGCTGTCCCTGGGACAGGGTCCAGCGGAAAGAAGATATCGGCCGTTATCTCATCGAGGAGGCCTACGAGGTCATCGATGCCCTTGAAGAAGAATCGCCGGAGAACCTCGGGGAGGAACTCGGCGACCTTCTCTTCCATATCCTCTTCCTCGCCCGTCTCGCGGAGGAGGCGCATGAATTCAGCATGGCGGACATCCTGGATAGAATCACCGCGAAGATGATCCGCCGGCATCCGCACGTTTTCGGCAATGCAACGGTGAAAAACGTCGAGGAGGTCCATACGAACTGGGAGCGGATCAAGACCGAGGTGGAGCGCAAGCCGCCCCGAACATCCCCTCTCTTCGGCGGCATCCCGCGTTTCCTGTCCACGCTCGCCAAAGCGCAATGTGTCACCACCCGCGCCGCCGAGGTCGGTTTCGATTGGTCGGACGTGGAGGGCGTTCTGCGGAAGGTGGAGGAGGAGCTGGCCGAGTTCCGCGTCGCGCTCAAAACGAACCAGCCGCCGCGGCTGAAGGACGAGGCGGGCGATCTGCTCTTTACGCTGGTGAACCTCTGCCGTTTCGTCCGGGTGGATGCGGAGGCGGCGCTCCGTTCCTCATTGCAAAAATTCACGGATCGCTTCTCCGATATTGAACGGGAGTTGGCCGCTCAGGGAAAAACCCCGCGGAACTCCTCTCCGGCGGAGATGAACCGTATCTGGGACAAAACCAAAAGAATGAAGGGAAATTCGAATAATTCATGAAATACTTTCTCTGCGTCCTGGGGATGGTCCTGGTCATCGAGGGACTTCCCTATTTCACGTTCCCCGACAAGCTGAAAATCTACCTGAGTAAATTGACGGAAATCCCCGATTCGTCCCTCCGGATCCTGGGCGCCGCCGCCGTCGTGATCGGTCTTCTCCTCGTCTATTTCGGAAACTCTTGATTGACATTTTTGACATTTTTTATTGCGAAGGAGTGGCTCATTTGATAGAGTCCCTGGAGAATAATGATGAACTACCACACACACACACATAATTTGTTTCTGGTTTTCCTTGTATTATCATATTCTTGCTTGCGTTGCTCCGGATTCGTAAAGTTGTTGGGAGGTGATGATGGCTAAGGCAAAACGGGATGCGGATGTTCTTGAAAAATGCCCGACGGGCATCAGGGGTCTCGATGAGATCACCAAGGGGGGGATTCCGAGAGGCAGGCCGACCCTGGTCTGCGGCTGTGCGGGTTCCGGTAAGACGCTTTTCGCCATGGAGTTTCTGATGCGGGGCGCCAGGGATTACGGAGAACCCGGGGTCTTCATGACCTTCGAGGAGACGCCGGGAGATCTCGCGAAGAACTTCATCTCCCTGGGTTTCGATCTCCCGGGCATGGAGTCCCGCGGTCTCATCGCAACGGACCATGTCGTCATCACGCGAAGCGAGATTGAGGAGACGGGTGAGTACGACCTGGAAGGATTGTTCATCCGCCTGGGGAGCGCCATCGATTCCATCGGAGCGAAACGGGTTGTCCTGGATACCATCGAAGCCCTTTTCTCCGAGCTGCCCAATGCCACGATCCTCCGGGCGGAACTTCGCCGGCTTTTTCACTGGTTGAAAAACCGCGGCGTGACGGCGATCGTTACCGGGGAAAGCGGCGACAAGACCCTGACACGCTATGGGCTCGAAGAGTATGTGGCCGATTGCGTGATTCTCCTCGACTTCCGCATCGTGGAGCAAATTTCTACCCGTCGCCTGCGTATTATCAAGTACCGCGGCTCAGCCCACGGGGCCGATGAGTATCCCTTCCTGATCGACGAGCGGGGCGTCTCCATCCTGCCCATCACATCCCTGGGGCTCGACTACCCCGTTTCCACGGAGCGCATCTCCACGGGCGTCCCCAAGTTGGATGCCATGCTGGGCGGGAAGGGGTTCTTCCGGGGCAGCACCATCCTCGTCTCCGGTACGGCGGGCACGGGCAAGACCAGTTTGTCGGCGACCTTTGCCGAAGCCGCCTGCCGGCGGGGCGAGCGCTGCCTCTATTTTGCCTTCGAGGAATCGCCCCGGCAGATCATCCGGAACATGGGCTCCATCGGCATGGATCTCGCCGGGTGGGTGAAGAAGGGACTTCTCCGGTTTCATTCAGCCCGGCCTTCGCTTTACGGTCTGGAGATGCATCTGGTCACATTCCACAAGGTGATCGAGGAATTCAAACCCCAGGTTTTCATTGTCGATCCCATCAGCAACCTGATCAACGCGGGGACGTCATCGGAGGTCAAATCCATCCTCACGCGCCTGATCGACTATCTGAAGATGCAGAAGGTCTCCACGTTCCTGACGGATCTCACCCACTTTGGAAGCAGCCTCGAACGGACAAGCGAAGAGATCTCTTCGCTGATCGATACGTGGCTTCTGCTTCGGGATATCGAACTCAAGGGGGAACGCAACCGGGGCCTCTACATCTTGAAATCCCGCGGCATGGCCCACTCCAACCAGATTCAGGAGTTCCTGCTCACGGACCGGGGCATTGACCTCATCGACATCTATACCGGCGCCGGCGAGGCATTGACCGGCAGCGCCCGGGCCGCCCAGGAAGCCGAGGAAAAGGCCGCTGAGCTGGCACGCCGGCATGATGTGGATCGGAGGCGCCGCGAGCAGGAGCGCAAGCGGAAGGCCCTGGAAGCGAAGATCGCAGACCTCCGCGCCGAGTTCGACGTGGAATCGGAAGAACTGCATCTGATAACGGAAGAAGAGCGAATAAGACAAACTGCCCTGGCGGAAGGCCGCCTGGAAATGGCGC
>JAQTRB010000288.1 GCA_028712015.1 Syntrophales bacterium | reverse complement strand
GCCATGACTGCATAGAGCGGAATTGCAATGAACATCTCCGTGTTCAATGAACTGAAAGCCACGCGTGCAAGGCTTCCTACAGCCTCGGGTCCGACGAAAGCCATATACCCGAGTGCTCCGGCTACGATCATCGAAAAGGCTATCGGCATGCCGGTAGCCATTAATACCAGGAAACCGCCCCAGATGATAAGGGTCATTAAACCAATGCTCATGATGCAGCTCCTGATGTGATGACATCCTTCTTCGGAGTTTCCCTGACAAAGAGAGAGGTCACATTCTTAAATAAATTGCAGATCGCTTGAAGCGTCAACAGAATAAATCCTATGGCAACAATGATTCGTACGGGATAAACAATGGGGGCCCATGCCGTCACACTGTGCTCCAGTGAGAGTGTTGAACTGACGGCTTCTTTGATAAGAAACCAGGTAAGCCAGGCGATGACAACAACCGTCAAGATATCCGTTACCACGTTGAGAATCGTTCTGCCTCGAAATGGCAGTAACTTGGAAAAGACGTCCACACGGACGTGGCTGTCGGTCAGCAGTCCGTATCCTGCTGCCAGCGCACCCATAACCATCAGAAGCTGGGTGTTAAATTCCCATGTCCAGATCGTCGGTGCACCAAAAATATATCGCATGCCCACTTCGAAAAAAACAAGCACCATCATGGGAAAAATGATCCATCCGCACACTTTGCCAACAAACGTATTTATAGCGGCCATGACACTGTAAAATTTTTCCAAACCTTTCATTATCTTATAAACCTCTTCCTGCAAAAAAGTCCGGTGCTCATTCTTTTCTTTCACACCGGTACAGAAGCAGGAAATCAATCAATAAAACGCTCTTTAACAAACAGTCTGCTGCATCCCGGCGGTTTACCGGGATGCAGCAGAATCTCTACATTATGTGATTTTTATAAAAGGACCCATTACAGGGTTTCTCGTCCCCATGAAGCTCGCCATTTCATGATGACATCCATGAGCATTTTAGCTTCAGGCGTAGCTCCTGCAAGCTTCGGCCATATCGCGGTTTTCGCTATCTGTGTGGCTCTTTCCTGATCAGCCGCCGACCATGCAAACGTCTTTACACCATAATTCTGCGCCTGCTCAAGAGCATACTGGTTCTGGTTGCCCCACGCTGTGCTGGTCGTATACGACGCATACTGGCTCTGCTCCTGCAGTATCTTCTTCAGATCGGCCGGCAGTGCATCAAACGCTTTCTGGTTGATGATTACATTCGAAGGGGTTAACGACATAAGAGGATTGGTAACCCAACCCTTGGTCACTTCCTTCAGTTTACCTGTTTCCAGCTGAGCTGTCGCTGCTACCCAACCGTCAACCGTGCCGAGCTTCATCGCCTGGTAAACCTCACCGAGGGCTACCATAGTCGGACTGCCGCCAAGAGCCTGAATGAAATCAGCCTGTACGCCGACTGCCCTGATCTTTTTGCCTTTGAGGCTGTCGAGTGTGGGAATGTCAAAAGTGGTGCCAATGCTTGTTTCGGACTGTGCGAAGATCGGGTAATAGACGACCTTCAGCTTGTCTTTGTACACTTTCTGCAGTGCTTCGTAAAGTCCGGCATTGTAGAAACAATCATACATATCACGATCATCGACATAGAGCATAATGCCGCCGGCTTCGATGTCACCCTCGGGGAAACGACCGCGGTAGTACATGCCTGAGGGCATGGCTACCTGCACCAGTCCCTCGCCTACCGCTTTATCGGTATCGGCAACGGGATAAATTGCGCCGGGTTCGGCCCATTCAATCTGAATACGGCCATTTGTTGCCTTGGTAAGCCATTCCGTCCAGGTCAGGGTTAAGGCATTAAGCCCCGCCGTTTTCGGAGATTTGAACGGACCGTACTGCACGGTGGTAGGATAGCTGTACTGCCCCTTCCATTTGATAACGGTGGGGGCGGCAGTGGTAGCCGGGGCCGCACTTGTTGCTGCCGGTGCCGTCGTCGTAGGTGCCGGTGCCGAACAACCGCCAAGAACGAGCGAGACAATCAGACATACCATGACTGCCATTGTTGCGATTTTTACGCCTAGTCTCAATTTAGTCTTCCTCCTAATTATTTTTATTGAAAACATAAATGCACTTTATTCATACGGAAAAGAAAATCTCAGGATTGTAATGAGAAAACACCTCCCTTTAAATGACGCAGGCTGTTCACCCGCTGTTTACTACACTACATTTCTTAATGTACTAAATATTAAAGAGTAGTCAATGCCCCGGAGGTTCTGAAGAAATCTGGGCAATGCCACCCATCTGTTGTTGCGCCACATGCAACTACGGTCCGCTGGCCGCAAATAGACAGTACAAATATACCACAGAATATTATTTTGTCAATAGGCAATTGATAATATCCTTCCTGGAATACTTTACAAATGTTAATTAATGCCTGTAACCTATTGTATGTAATTTTATCCTTTTGCACAAGTATATGAGGTATTGACAAAGTTGCATTTCATGGTATAGTAAAAATGCTTTCGCGCAATAGGGAATATTGTTTCATAATACGCAACACAATTGCACACGGATTATGTGATTTAGCGTTGACATCTCTACCCTGTCGGGAAAAGGACAGGTTCATGGGCCGATTATAATAGTACTCAGCTTATAATAACCAAAGGGGGTGAAAAGCAGAATTAACTTAAATCAAAATGGTTATCGTTTTCAAGGTCATATGATTCTCTCGCAGGCAGTCTATTTCTGCCAAATAAGTAAATGGAGGTTATCTTGAAAAGATTAGTAACGCTGTCATTAACCCTATTGCTCGTCTTTGCAGTGCTCATTGCAGGATGTGCTCCTGCCGCACCAAAGGGCGATACCATCAAAATCGGCGCCTGTCTCGCCATGACCGGCTCGTCATCCCATCCCAATACGAATATGAAATATTTTATGCTGTCGGCTGTACAGGATATTAACGACGCCGGCGGCGTCCTCGGACGCCCGCTCGAATTAATTGTTTATGATGATGAACTCAATGCGGGAAAATCGGCCACATATACCCGCAAGCTTGTCACCGAGGACAAGGTTTGTGC
>JAQTRB010000287.1 GCA_028712015.1 Syntrophales bacterium | reverse complement strand
CACATCGAAAAGGACCCGGCGCTCGAAAGGCGCTTCCAGCCGATCCTGGTCAAGGAGCCTTCGGTGGAGGATACGATTGCCATCCTCCGGGGGCTGAAGGAACGTTACGAGGTGCATCACGGCGTGCGAATCAAGGATGCGGCCATCATCGCCGCCGCAACCCTCTCCAGCCGGTACATCAGCGATCGCTTTCTTCCGGACAAGGCCGTCGATCTGATCGACGAGGCCGGCTCACGGCTCAGGATCGAACTGGACAGCCTCCCCTCGGAGATCGACGTGCTGGAGCGGCGGGTCATCCAACTCGAGATCGAACGGCAGTCGCTGAAGAATGAAACGGACCGGATCTCCGTGGAACGGCGGCAGAAGATCGAACAGGAGCTCGTGGAAATCCGTGAGAACATGGACCGGATGAAGCTTCAATGGACCGGCGAAAAGGATGCCATCAAGAGGATTCAAGGCATCAAAGGGAGGATCGAGGCCCTGAAGACCGAGGAGCAGAATGCCCAGCGCAGCGGCGACTTGGCGCGGGCGGCGGAGATCCGCTATGGGAAACTCGTGGAGTTGAACCGCGAACTGGAGGCGGAGAACCAGAAGCTCTCGGAGGCGCAGAAGGACCAACGGATGCTGAAGGAGGAGGTCGACTCGGAGGATGTGGCCGAGGTCGTGGCCAACTGGACGGGCATACCCGTGTCGCGCATGCTGGAGAGCGACGTTCAAAAGCTGATCCGGATGGAGGAGCGCCTGCGGCAACGCGTCATCGGCCAGGAAGAGGGAATCGCGGCGGTTTCCAGCGCGCTGCGCCGGGCCCGCTCCGGCCTGCAGGATCCCAACCGGCCGATCGGGTCCTTCATTTTCCTCGGTCCCACCGGCGTCGGGAAAACGGAGCTGGCCAAGGCCCTGGCCGAATTCATGTTCGACAACGAGCAGGCCATGATCCGGATCGACATGTCGGAATTCATGGAGAAGCATTCCGTGGCGCGGCTGATCGGCGCCCCGCCGGGGTATGTCGGCTATGACGAAGGGGGTTTCCTGACCGAGGCGGTCAGGCGCCGCCCCTATGCGGTTCTGCTGTTCGACGAGATCGAAAAAGCGCACCCGGATGTCTTCAACATCCTGCTGCAGATCCTCGACGACGGTCGCCTGACCGACGGCCACGGACGCACGGTGGACTTCAAGAACACGATCGCCATCATGACGTCGAATGTCGGAAGCCAGTGGATCCAGGACCCCAGCCTCGCGGAAGAGGACCGGCGCGAACGGACACTGGAGGCGCTCCGACAGACCTTCAAGCCGGAGTTTCTGAATCGGATCGACGACACCATCATTTTCCGCTCGCTGACCATGGCGGATATCGAGCGGATCATCGAAATCCAGCTCGGCCTGATCCGGAAGCGGCTGGAGGAGAGGAAGCTTTCGCTGGAATTGACAGAAAGCGCCAAACAATATATAGCCCGCTCCGGGTACAGTGCGGTGTACGGCGCACGACCGCTCAAGCGGGTGCTGCAGAAGCAGATCCTCGATCCGCTGGCGCTGAACCTTCTGGACGGCTCCTTTGTCGAAGGGGACGGTATCGTGATCGACCAGCAGGACGGCCACATGGTTTTCCAAAAAAAATGAGAAAAACCGACAGGTAACCGCAAAAGATCATTTTAGGGAGAACATCGATGAATACGTTGAAAACAGGACTGTTGCTGGGCGCCCTGACCGGCCTCCTGATGCTGATCGGCGGCTGGTTCGGCGGCCGGAACGGGGTTTTCATCGCCTTCCTGTTCGCGATGGCGATGAATTTCGGAAGCTACTGGTTTTCGGACAAGATCGTGCTGCGCATGTACCATGCCCAGCCCGTTTCCGAGAGCGAAGCGCCGGAGCTCTACGCGATGGTGAAAGACTTGGCCCTGCGCGCCTCGATGCCGATGCCGCGGGTTTACATCATCCCGGAGGGGACGCCGAACGCCTTCGCCACGGGGCGCAACGAGCAGCACGCCGTGGTCGCCGTGACGGAAGGACTTCTCCGGATACTGAGCCGGGATGAACTGGAGGGGGTGCTTTCCCACGAAATGACGCACATCCGGAACCGCGATATCCTGATCGGTTCGATTGCCGCAACGCTGGCCGGGGCAATTGTCATGCTGGCCAATATGGCCCAGTGGACCGCCATGTTTGGCGGTGGAGGTCACGATGACGACGAAGGAGGCGGAAGCAACATTTTCGGCTTGATCTTCATGGCCATGCTTGCGCCGATTGCCGCCACGCTGATCCAGATGGCCATTTCGCGTTCCCGGGAATTCCTCGCGGATGAAGGCGGGGCAAGGATTTCGGGAAAGCCCTACGGTCTGGCGGGCGCCCTCGAAAAGCTCTCCCAGGCGTCCCGGGCCATTCCGATGGACGCGAATCCTTCGACCGCCCACATGTTTATCGTGAACCCGCTGACCGGACGTTCCTTAATGAATTTGTTCAGTACACATCCCCCCATCGAGGAGAGGATCGCCCGTCTGCGCAGCATGAGGCCGATGTAGCCTTTAGGAGGAATCATGGAAGAAGAGAAAAAGGATAAGGGTTTTGTCATCAAGGACCGACGTCTTTTCGACGAATCCGGGACCAGTCGCGATGAACAACAAGCGACGCAGACGGAAGAGAAAAGACCTTCGGAAAAAACCGCCGACGGACAGGGGTCTCAAACGGGAAAGGCATCTTCGGAAACGGAGGACACGACCCTTCCCGAAATCAATTTCGCAGGGTTCATCATCTCGCTGAGCACGACGGCCATGTACCATTTCGGGGATTTTCCCGACCCGGTCACGAAAGAGACGAGACGAAACCTCCCCGCCGCCAAGCAGACCGTCGACATCCTGAGTATTCTGAAAACGAAAACGGAGGGGAACCTCGATGATGACGAAAGACAACTGCTGGACGGCCTCCTTTACGAATTGAGGATGCGCTTTGTCAAAGAAATGACCGACAAATGATCACGAAGACATCTCCGGCCAAGGTCAATCTCTACCTGCGGGTGATCCGGAAACGCGAGGACGGCTACCATGACATCCT
>JAQTRB010000286.1 GCA_028712015.1 Syntrophales bacterium | reverse complement strand
TCAAAAAGGACGCCCCGAGCGGCACGGCGATCAGGATGGCGCAGGTGATAGCGGATCGGCTTGGACGGGATCTCGAGCGGGTCGGCGTTTACAGCCGTCAAGGCATGGTCGGTGAACGGGGAAAGACGGAGATCGGAATCCAGTCCGTCCGGGCCGGGGACATCATCGGGGAACATACGGTGATCTTCGGCGGAACGGGGGAAAGGCTGGAATTCATCCACCGGGCGCACAGCCGGGATAATTTTGCCCGCGGCGCGATCCGGGCCGCCCTCTGGCTCGTTGAGAAAAAAAACGGTCTTTACGACATGCAGGATGTGCTGGGGCTGAAGGCCTGAACGGCGGAACAAAATGACATTCGAGAGACCGTCCGAAGAGGGAGTGACGGGGATTGTCGCCTTCATCGGCATCGGCTCCAATATTGCGGATCCGGTCGCGCAGTGCCGGAATGCCATCATCCGTTTGGGGGAGGCGCCGGGAATCCATCTGCTGCGCAGTTCCTCCCTGTACCGGACCGAACCGATCGGACCCAGGGACCAGGCATGGTTCATCAACGCCGTTGCGGAGATCAGGACGGCGCTGCCCCCCGGAGAGCTTCTGGGATTGTTGAAGGCGATTGAAAGGACGATGGGAAGGAGATCGGGCCCCCGCTGGGGACCCAGGGTGATCGATCTGGACATTCTTCTCTATGGGCAGATGGTGGTGAACGAGGATGGTTTGGTGATTCCCCACCCGGAACTGCATCGGCGGCGTTTCGTTCTCGAACCGCTCTGCGAGTTGGCCCCGTACGCAATTCATCCGGCCTACGGCGTCTCCGCCCGCGGCCTGTTGGACCGCCTCACGGACCAGAGCGTCGTCGAGCGCATGAACACGGAAATGTCCGGAACGTAAAGGATCCGCCGCCCAGCGGCGGCGGTGGTCAAAGATAGAGAAAGACGGCTGAGAGATGATATTCAAACTGATGATCGGCATCGTTGTGATCTATTTTCTGTTTAAATGGATTCGTCGGGGAACGTCTGCGATCGGCGCAAAGCCCGGTCCGCAAAAGATCCGCACGACGGAGAGCGGTGAAGAATTGGTGGAAGATCCCCAATGTCACGCCTATGTTCCGGTGAGCCAGGCCATCGGGACGGAGATTAACGGGAAGAAGTCCTTTTTCTGCTCCCGGAAATGTTTGGAACAGTACCGAAAGGCGGGATAGGAAGGGGATCCTCCATGGTCATCGATTTTTTGAAACGTTCGTTCGACCGCTTGCCCATTCCTGTGGAGAAACAGGACGTTTTCAACCTCCCCAATACGATTTCGCTGATCCGGATCGGGGTGATCCCCATCCTTTTTTACCTTCTCTTTTCTCCAGGACCCCGAGCAAGCCTCGTCCTCGCGATCCTTTTCGTTGCGGCGGCTCTCACCGATCTGCTGGACGGATACATCGCCCGACGCTATCGGATCGTAACCACGATGGGTAAGTTTCTCGATCCGATCGCCGACAAACTGATCGTCAACACCGGGATGATCCTGATGATTCCCATCGGTCGCATCCCCGCCTGGATCGTCGCCATCATTATTATCCGGGATTTTGCCGTGGACGGCATTCGCAATATCGCATCCTCGGAGGGGATGATCATCCAGGCCAGTCCACTGGGCAAGCGAAAAACACTCTGTCAGATCTTCGCCGTTTCGGCGCTGATGATCCATTACCCGTTTATCGGCATCGATGCCCATACGGTCGGCATGGTTATTCTTTACATCGCCCTGATCCTTACGGTCATCTCCGGGATCGACTACTTCATCAAATTTTACCGCACCAGCATCCGGCCGAAAAGTTGAGATCCCTCCAGAGGTCTCGGATTCGGGGTGGGACACGTGAATGCAACTATCCGTAAGCAGATATAAATTGCCAATGTGAGGCGGCCTCGAAAGGCGGTTTGCCGAGGCAAGTTTTTTGTTGACAAACGCTTTTGATTTGTTATAGTCACGCCCCATCATTCACTGGGCGGGCGTAACTCAGTGGTAGAGTGCCACCTTGCCAAGGTGGACGTCGACGGTTCAAATCCGTTCGCCCGCTCCATTGATTCTTTTCCGGCGGCATAGCCAAGTGGCTAAGGCAGCGGTCTGCAAAACCGTTATTCTCCGGTTCAAATCCGGATGCCGCCTCCAGACGGCAAAGGGGGCAGCAATCATCGGCTTGCCCCCTTTTTTCTTCACTGTCGGCAAATCATCGGTCAAGGTTGCTCGTGTAAATCGGAAGCGAGCAGGCAGTGGTTCGATCAAAAGCGTCAGGGTCATGCAATCCCTCACATGGAGGCACAGATGAAGGTTCAAGTCAGAAAAGGCGGTTTGTCGCAACATGCGACCGAAGCGGCGGTCGTCGCCCTGTTTGAGGGGGAACCCGGACTGGATTCGGTCGCCTCCCTCCTGGGGAAGGAGTGCTGCTCCCGGATTGGGGAGATTATTCGCATGGGCGATTTTCAGGGCCGGGTGAACCAGACCGCTCTGCTTTATACGTGGGGTCTGCCGGCCAAACGGATTCTTGTCGTCGGTCTGGGGAAACGGCTCGACTTTTCGGAGGATCGTCTGCGGGGGGCGTTTGCCCGGGCCGCGCAGCAGATCCGTGCGCTGAATATCACGGAATTCTCGACGTCGCTGAATATCGCCGGGATCGACCTGCCTCTGGAGCGAATGGCCGAAGCGGTTGTCGAAGGGGTCATTTTGGGCCTTTACCGCTTTTTGCCCTTCAAGACACTGGATCGGGAGCGGGAATGTGAGGTGACGGGATTCACGATCCTGGAGCCGGACGATACCGCCTACAAGGTGATCCGGACGGCGGTAAAGATCGCGGAGATCATCGCTTCGGCGGCCACCTATGCGCGGGATATCGTTTCCACGCCGTCGAACGAAATGACCCCATCCGATCTGGCCAACGAGGCCCGGGAAATCGCCAAGGGCAAAAATATCCGCTGCACGGTGCTCGACGCCGGCCAGATGAAGGATCTCGGAATGAATGCCCTCTTGGGCGTTTCCCAGGGCAGCGATGAACCGCCGCAGTTCATCATC
>JAQTRB010000285.1 GCA_028712015.1 Syntrophales bacterium | reverse complement strand
GACGTTCAAATAAATATATAAGACCACACAATGGATAGAACATGGAAGAATATCTTACTACCGAAGAGCTTAGCTGCCGCATCAAAATGAAACCCGGAACAATCCGGAACCTGGTGTGGAAAAAGGAGCTTAAAATCAATACCCATTACCTCAAACCCACCCCCAGGAAGGTATTGTTTATTTGGAGCGCCGTTCAGACATGGCTGCAAAGTGCATCGGAAGGCCCATCAGATGAAGTGCCGATCCGGAAAAAGAGTTTGATCGATATCTGATAAATTCGCGTTTGCATTCTCATCCCGATCCGTTATACTGCCCGGCAGTGACATTCTGAACGGATGGGAGGTGATGGAAAAGCGGAAGGAGTAAATTTACATGCAGCAGGCGAAAATTGTAGAATTTCCTCATTACCGTGAACAACAAAAGAAAACCAAAGAGCGCGACAGGATTAACGTCGGGAAAAAAGGAAGGGTATACGGCCGCAGTGGGAAGTTATGGGTGGATTTCCGGTATTGTGATCGTAGGGTGCGCGAACCCTCGGGGCTGAGTGATACCCCGGCCAATCGGACAGTGCTCCGCAAGCAGTTGGATCTGATCTTGGCCGAGCTTGAAAACGGCACCTTCATATTCGAAAAACGTTTTCCCCATAGCAGCAAACGGGAATTTTTTGCCTCACTTGAAGGAAGGACCGTCAAGACAAACCCGAAGGAAGTTCGTTTCGGTGATTATTTCAAGAAGTGGTGGAAGGAAATGGAGCCAGGCATGAGCGCGAGCCAGATAAGGGATTATGTATGCACGCTCGACAATCACCTCCTCCCCTACTTCAAGGATATCCCTTTTGCGGAATTCAACCAGGTCTTGATGAAAAGGTTTCTGGCCCATTTGAAAAGCAAACGCTTCGGCGATGATAAGGCCCTTTCCGCCAAGAGGATTCAGAACATCTTCATTCCGTTGCGGGTCATCACGAAAGATGCCCTTCAGGAACACGGCTGGACTGAACTGGCTTACCCCTTTTCGGGGATCAAGCTGCCCAAAGGGACTAAAATGAGGATCTCTCCCTTCAGCTTCCGGGAATGGAAAGCCCTCATGACCTTTATCCCGCAGTGGTATCGGCCCTATTTTGAGTTCGCCGTTCAGACGGGCCTTCGGCCCTCCGAACAGGTCGCCCTCAAATGGACCTCCATCGATTCCCGTTTCATCTACATCGAATCGAGCCGCGTCCGCAACCTGGAAAAGTCTTCCCTGAAGACGGCGGAAAGCCGTCGCGCGATCGCCATCCGGCCGGTCATGGCTGGGATCCTGGAGGCTCAAAAGAAGTTGACGGCGAATCAGCAGAGCCCTTACGTCTTTCTCAACAGGGATGGCCGGCCGATTCTGCAGGACAAGCTCAGAGAGCTTTGGGAAAGGGTCATGAAGAAGAGCGAACTGCCCTATAGAAGGATGTACGAAACCAGGCACACCTTCGCCTCCTGGGCTCTGGCGGCGGGAGAATCTCCGGAGTGGGTGGCGCGGACCCTGGGACACGTGAACACGTCCATGGTCTTCAAGACCTATGGCCGGTACATCCCCAATTTGACCCGGCAGGATGGCTCCGCTTTTGAACGGCAGTTTAACGAAGAGGTTTTGCAGGGCGACGGCGCAACGGAATCGGATTTGGGCACAATTTTGGGCACAATCGCCGATTTCGTCCCCAGAACAACAGCTAACTAATTGATATTACTAAAGTATTTCTGGTGGAGGCGGCGGGAGTCGAACCCGCGTCCGGAAATCTTCCACTGCAGTTTCTACGTGCATAGCTTCTGTTTTGGATTTCGCTTTTGAAGGCTCCCGGAAGCAGGATCCTTCATTCGCTATCCTGTTTTCTGGCTTTTCGCCCCTCTCCCCCCAGGCGTAAGAGAGCGGTTATCCTGCCTGTATGACGCCTCCGAACCGGCCCGACAGGAGAAACCGGGGAGACGTTAGCCGACTCTATGCGGCTAAGGCGTAATCGTAGTTGTCTGCGATTATGTTTTCCTGCCTGTTTAACGAGGCCTGCAGGAACCTCGGCACGCTTCTGCAGCTTCACATATCCCCGTCGAAACCGTGACGCCCCCGTGGATGGATGAAGCTATGTGAATGAACCGGCCCTAATATAGGTCTTTTCTACCCTTCCGTCAAGCCGGATTTGTTGCCATGTTTGGTGCCGGCTTTTGTGACATGCCGGATCGATCAGCGGAACATAACCGGTAAATACGGACCTAAAGAGGAGACGGGAACCATCCGCCGTTATCCCTCCCGGTTCTTCGCACGAATTCCCCGCTCCATCGCCCGGCGGTCCTCCTTCAGCCGGATGTCCTCCCGTTTGTCATAGAGCTTCTTTCCGCGGCCGATCCCGATCTCCACCTTGACCTTGCCGTTGCGGAAGTACATCCGGAGCGGGATCAGGGCGAGGCCCCGCTCCTGGGATTTTCCGTAAAGGCGCCGGATCTCCCGCTTGTGCATCAGGAGCTTGCGGACGCGCAGCGGGTTGTGGTTTTCCCGGTTGCCGTGCGAGTAAGGGCTGATGTGGACATCATACAGGAACAGCTCTTCGTTCTTGACCAGGGCATAGCTGTCCTTGAGGTTGGCCCGACCGTCGCGGAGCGCCTTCACCTCGGTCCCCACCAGGACGATCCCCGCCTCGTAGGTCTCGTCGATGAAGTAGTTGATCCTCGCCCGCTTGTTCTGGCAGATCGGCTTTTCCCCTGTCTCCTTCTTTGCCACGATTTTCCATCCTTCCATTCCCTTCGATGATGCGACCGGGCTTTCCGGTCCCGCCGTCAGGAGTGGGGTTCTATTGCAATTTAAACGCCACGGTCAGTGATGGCCGAATACAGTAGGGAGATAAGCCGTTTTCACGTGACCCATGGCCTTCCAGATGTTGTCCCGGACCCGCGGATTCTCCTTTTCCAGATCATCGAGGAGTCCCTTGACATAGCGGCGACGGGACGTCCGGCTGGTCGGACAGCCGTTTTCGATGACGGGAAATTTCCGCTCCTTTGCGTATTTCTTCAACAGTCCCTCGCGGAGGTATGCGAGCGGCCGG
>JAQTRB010000284.1 GCA_028712015.1 Syntrophales bacterium | reverse complement strand
TTTTGGTAGTCCCACGGGGGCTTGAACCCCGGTTTCCGGCGTGAGAGGCCAGCGTCCTAACCACTAGACGATGGGACCGATGAATGAGAAGCGGCATTCAGGATTTACTCCGCCTCTCAGCCCCGATGTTGGCTTTTCCAAGGGGTTTCGTTCTTTAATGAATACCGAAATAATTGTCAAGGCCAAAATCAACCACCGCACCTGATCCGGTCGATCGCTAGGCGGAGCTTCCGGGCTACCCGCTCCTTCCCGAGGATCACCATCACCTCATCGATTCCCGGACTCACGGTCCTGCCCGTCAGGGCGACGCGGAGAACCTGGGCCACCCATTTGAGCTTCGTTCCCCGTTCCTCGGCAAGCGCCCGCAGGAAAGCCTCCAAGCCGTCCTTCGTATAATCGGCCACGGAGGGGAGCCTTTCGAGCACGACTTCGAGATGGCCGACATACTCCGGGGTCAGGAATTTCGCGGCCGCCTCCGGGTCATAGACAACCTCCTCCTGAAAGTAAAAGCCGCCGGAATTGGCCATTTCGACCAGCGTTCGGGAACGCGTCCGCAGGTTTTCGGTCGCCTGCGCGGCATATCGCCGGTCCGTAACATCGAATCCCTTCCCTTCCCAAAAGGGGATCGCCGCCTCCAGAAGTTTTTCCAGCGGGTAGGCGTTGATGTAGTGCTGGTTGAGCCAGAGAAGTTTTTCGGGATTGAAGATGGCCGCCGACTTCCCGACCGCCTCCAGCGAAAAGAGGCGGACGAGCTCCTCCATCGTGAAGATCTCCTGATCTCCGTGCGACCAACCCAGCCGGACCAGATAGTTCACCAGCGCCTCGGGGAGGTATCCCATCTCTCGATAGGCCATCACCGACGTCGCCCCGTGCCTTTTGCTGAGCCTCGCTTTGTCCGCGCCGAGAATCATCGGCACATGGCCGAACAACGGCACCTCGTACCCCAGCGCCTCGTAGATCAGGATCTGTTTGGGCGTATTGTTGACATGGTCGTCTCCTCGAATGACATGGGTAATCCCCATCTGGGCGTCGTCGACGACGACCGCGAAGTTGTACGTCGGATACCCGTCGGCCCGCTCCAGGATCAAATCATCCAGTTCCTCGTTATTAAAAGAGATATCCCCTTTGATCAGGTCGTGCACGACCGTTGCGCCCACCTCCGGACAGCGGAAGCGGACCACCGAACCCGGGCACCTGGAAAGCCCCCTGTCCCGGCAGGTCCCATCGTATTTAGGTTTCCGCCCCTCGGCCAGCGCTTTTTTCCGCTTGGCCTCCAGCTCGTCGGGGATGCAGGTGCAGTGATACGCCTTCCCCTCGTCAATCAGCTTTTGAACCATCTGCCGGTGGATCTCCACCCGCTCTGCCTGAAAATAGGGCCCCTCGTCCCAGTTCAAGCCGAGCCACGTCATGGCATCGAGGATCGCCCGGGTCGATTCGTCCGTCGAGCGGACCTGATCGGTATCCTCGATCCGGAGGATGAACGTGCCGCCGCACCGTCTCGTATAGAGCCAATTGAACAGCGCCGTCCGGGCGCCCCCGATATGCAGGAACCCCGTCGGTGACGGGGCAAACCGTGTTCTCATTTTTTCTTCACCGCCTGCGGGAAATCATTTTTCGTGAAAAGCGTATACCCGGCAACCGGTTTGATCGTCCCCACGAATCGCGCCGCCCCTGAGATGACCATACCGTATTGACCTCACATCCCGCTCTTCACGCCTTGCGCCTTACGTTTTTTATGTTCTTTTGTCAAGGCGGAGTTCGCGGTTTTGTCGACGTCCCGGCCCAAACGCACCGATCGGTTTTTTCAAGGGAGATTGTAAGATTCCATTTGAATTTGTTCACGGTTCCGTTTATGGTTGTGCCGGAGAACGGAACGGGCGGTCCCCATCCCATGCCCCATAAATTATTCTTGACAATCCGGCAGGATTATAATCTACTTCCCCGCTTTATAAGACCTCTTCCATTGGGGAAACGGGCGGTTGCAGGGCGACGGGAAAGGAACCTTCTTTGAAGATCAATGTCAGCAAAATCCCCGAAGGGGGGATGATCCTGAAGTTTGAAAGGAATGGGGAGTGGTTCCGGGAGAATCTGGCCGGAACAACCCCGGGCGATTTCGAACTGGACCGGATCGGCATTGATTGTACGGCCCGGAGGATGAAGGAGAATGTTTTTATCGAGGGGAGCGTGACGGCGGCCGTCGACATGTCCTGCTGCCGCTGTCTCAAGATGATCCGCCTGCCGATTGGCTCTTCATTCAAATATACTTTCACCCCTCCCCCGCCCGGGTCAAAGGTTGAGACCGAACTCAATGCCGCGGATCTCGAATTCTCGTATTATGAAGGGGACGTGATCGATCTGGACATGGTCATCATCGAGCAGATCATCTTGCAGATCCCGATGAAGCCGTTGTGCGCGGAATCATGTCGGGGACTCTGTCCCCATTGCGGAATCGACATGAATACGGCAAGTTGTAACTGTCGAGTTGAGGTCCTCGATGAACGGCTTGCCGCTTTGAAGCAGCTGAAGATCCAACATTAAGAAAAGGAGCTACCGATTATGGCCAATCCAATCAAGAGACATTCGAAATCCAGAAAGAATATGAGAAGGGCGCACGATTTTCTGACGCCGCCCGCGGCATCGGTGTGTCCGCAATGCCACGAACCCAAGCTCCCCCATCATGTTTGCGCGAACTGCGGAACATACAAGGGCAGGGAAATCGTCCCGATTGAAAAGACCTCCTGAAGCGCCGCAGGGAGAAACGTCGATGGGTGAAAGCGGGATGGCCTTTGCGGGGCGGATTGCCGTTTCCGCGGATGCCGGAGCCGTTTCGGGGACGATTGCCGCGGTTGACGCCCGTGAAGGCGCATGCCTGGTCCGGGTCATGATCGACGTTCCCCAAAATGATATCCGTTCCCTGCCAGGGCAGGGCGAAATCCGATGAGAAGGAGATTTTCATGACACTCGAAGAAAAGGTGATCGGCATTATCATGGAGCAACTGGATGTCACTCGGGAAGAGTGCGTTCCCGAGGCATCATTCATTGACGATCTGGGAGCCGATTC
>JAQTRB010000283.1 GCA_028712015.1 Syntrophales bacterium | reverse complement strand
CGCTCAACGAGATTCTCCAGTTCACGGATATTGCCGGGCCACGGATAGCGTTGAAACGCTTCCATCACCCGGGGGTGCACATAGTGGATTCCCCGGTGGTTAAAACGGTTCATTTTTCGAAGGAAGATCTCCGTGAGTTGCGGGATGTCTTCCCGGCGTTCGCGAAGCCGCGGGATCTCGATGGGAAAGACGTTTAACCGGTAGAAGAGGTCGTTCCGGAAGAGCCCCTGGTCAACCATCTGTCCGAGATCGCGATTCGAGGCGGCGATCACCCGCACGTCGGTTTCAATGACCGCCTCTCCTCCGACCCTCTGAAAGGTCCGATCCTGGAGAACCTGGAGGAGTTTGATCTGCGCGGAGGGGGTGATCGTGCCGATCTCGTCGAGAAAGATCGTCCCCCCATGGGCCAGCTCGAATTTTCCCAACTTCCGGCGGACGGCGCCGGTGAAGGCCCCTTTTTCGTGGCCGAAGAGTTCGCTTTCCAGCAGGGTGTCGGGAATGGCGCCGCAATGGACGCCGATGAACTGAACCCCCCGCCGGTTGCTGTGACGGTGGATCAGTTTCGCCAGGACCCCTTTCCCCGTGCCCGTCTCCCCGGTCAGCAAAACGGTGCTCTTCGTCGGCGCAACGAGGCGCACCTGTTCGAAGACGGCCCGCATGACCGGGTTTTTGGTCTGGACGACCTCCAAAGAGTCGGACTGCCAGAAGCGGTCCCGCAGGTAATCGAGCTCCGACTGCGCGCGGATACCCTCGTGAAGGCTATCGATCACATAGCGAATCTCGTCCGCGTTCAGGGGATAGGTCACGTAATTGGCGGCGCCCGCCTTCACCGCTTCGACCGCCTCCCCGGCCCTCTCCGGCAGGGTCATCACGATGATTTCCATCGACGGAAAGAGCTGCCGGACCGCCCGCAAAGCGGCTCCGGAATCGTCGCCCATCGCTCCCAGTCCGCAAAGCAGATCCAGGTCGAGAAAGGCGAACTCGTACCGCCGTTTCCGCAGCGATTCCAGACTTTCCCGGACGCTCGCCGCCTTATCCACCTGGAAGGGACGGCGAAAGGTGGAGCGGATGACCTCCGTCGCCTCCCGGTCTTCGGTCGCCGCAAGGATATATCTCATCAACCCTCCGAACCGGAGAACTGAAATGATGTCCTCCGAATTCGTCGTTTACGTCCGCAATTCCTGAACGTTTGTCAAGAGAAATCCTCTCCGTCGCCCCATGGCGCGGCCTGTTTTTTGATTGTTTTTCCGGAAACGACGGTTTATACAGAAAGAGCTTTTTCAGCCGTCGGTTCCTTCGACGTTCCATTCACTTCCCGAGGAAAAGGGAGATGCCCCAAACCGTCAAGCGAAGATCCACCAAGACCGGTCTGGCGCCCGGCGCCCTGATTCATGTTGGAGAGCTCCATGCGGACAGGGTGAAAATGACCCTCTGCGAATACGGCGAATCCCTGTTCAAGGAGGACGGAATCGATACCCTGGAGGGGCGGATGCCGTCCCCCGACCGCAAGACCGTCACCTGGGTCCACATCGACGGCCTCCAGGACATACGCCTTCTCGAACAGATGGGGGTCGTCTTCGGCCTCCACCCGCTGATTATCGAAGACATCCTCAACACCGACCAGCGACCGAAATTGGAGGACCATGGCGATTACCTCTACATCGTTCTCAAACGTTTCCATCAGGATAAGGGCAGCCGTCTCGTCCCCGAGCAGGTCAGCATCGTCGTTGGCCCCAACTGGTTGATCTCTCTTCAGGAAAAGGTAGGGAACCTCCTCGACCCCGTCCGGGAAAGGCTCCGCAACGATCGGGGACGTCTTCGCAAGGGCGGTGCGGACGATCTCGCCCATGCCCTCCTCGACGGGATCGTCGACGGCTACTTCTCGATCCTGGACCATTTCGGCGAGGAGATCGAAACCGTCGAAGAAGGGCTGATGGACCGGCCATCGCCGAAAACCCTCCGGGCGATCCAGCTCCTCAGGCGGGAAATGATCCTGCTGCGAAAAGCGGTCTGGCCCCTCCGAGAGGTGGTGGGGAACCTCTACCGGTCCGACTCTCCACTCATCCGAAAGCTTTCGGTCCTCTACTTCCGCGACGTCTCCGACCATACGGTCCAGGTCATCGATACGATCGAGACCTACCGGGACATGCTTTCGGGAATGCTCGACATCTACCTTTCCACCATCAGCAACCGGATGAACGAGGTCATGAAGGTCCTGACCGTCATCGCCACCATCTTTATGCCGCTCACCTTCCTGGCCGGGATCTACGGCATGAACTTCAAATACATGCCGGAACTGGATTGGCCGTGGGGATACTTCGCCCTTTGGGGGCTGATGCTGGCCATCGCCATCGTCATGCTGCTCTATTTCCGACGGAAAAAATGGCTGTAGATGCCCGCGATGGCCATCCGCGCATTCCGCATCTATCCTTTTTGCCATGATTGGTATCGGGACATCACCGCTACAGGAAGGAGGTTGCAATGAAAACATACCAAGGCGCGATCGTCTCCTGCGATACGAACGATCGTATCTACGGATACCTTGTGGAAGACAAAGGACGGATTCTTCACGTCGGGAATGATCTTCCCACGCAATACGGGGATGCGCCCCGGGAGGTTCTGGGGGAAAGATCTCTGCTGCCCGCTTTCGGAGACACCCATATCCACTTTGCATCGTATGCGCTCTTCAACGCCGGTCTCGACGTGAGATCCGCGCGCGGCTTGACCGAGATGTGTGAGGACATCCGAAAATTCACACGGAAAAACAACGACAAGATTGTCATGGGATTCGGGGCTTCAACCCACCGTGTTGCGGAAAAAAGGCTGATCTCCCGGGAAGAGCTCGATCGGGCCTGTCCGGACAGGGCGGTCTTCATCGTCAAATACGACGGCCATGCCTGCATTCTGAACAGCAAGACCATCGCCATGCTCCCGCGAAAAATGAAAACCTTGCGGGGCTGGCATGAAGAATCCGGCGAGATGAATCAGGAGGCCTTCTTCGCCGTCACCGATTTTATGACCAAAAAGATATCGCTGCCCCGGACCCTCCGGAATATGCTCCAGGCCGTCGGCAGC
>JAQTRB010000282.1 GCA_028712015.1 Syntrophales bacterium | reverse complement strand
GGAGCGAAACGGTTCCGTAAAAGGCCAGCAGGATGAAGAGTATGGAACCGGCAAGTTGACCGACGACCGTGGAGCCGATCGTTCGCATCCAGAGATGTCGCCCCTGAGTGGCGATCTTCATCTTCGCCAACACGAAAGAATTGAGAAACTCCCCGGTCAGATAGGCCAGAAAAGAGGCAACCAGGATCCTCGGCGTTGCCGCGAAGATCGCCTCGTAGGCCCGCTGCGAAACCGCGACCGACTCCAAGGAGCCCGCCCTCCAGAAAGACGCCGGCGGCAACTGGACGGAAAGATAGAAGACGAACACGGCCAGCAGATTGCAGCCGAAGCCGATCCAGATCACCCGCCGGGCTGTCGCATAGCCGTACACCTCGGTCAGGATATCCCCGAAAATATAGGAAACGGGAAAAATCAGGATCGCGGCGGGCAGGAAGAACGGTCCGACGGAGACCAGCTTCACGGCAATGATGTTGGCCACCAACAGGCTGGTCACAAAAACGGCGGTAATGAAAGGCAGCCAGCGCTGTTCAGCCATTTCGCTTCCCGTGTTCCGCTTCGACGGTGATGGAGATCCCGCCCCGCGCCGCAAAATCCGCCGTCACCCTGCACCAGCGGGGCGCCAGGGTCTTGACCAGCTTGTCAAGGACGGTGTTCGCCGCATGTTCATGAAAAACCCCCTGGTTCCGGAAAGACCAGAGGTAGAGTTTGAGGGATTTTGACTCCAAAATCTTCCGATCGGGAATGTACTGGATGATCAAACGGGCAAAATCGGGCTGTCCCGTCACCGGACAGACACAGGTAAACTCTTCGGTGCGGAGGGTGATCACATAATCCCGTCCCGGGTGGTGGTTCGGAAAGGTTTCCAACCGTTTCGCGGGCTGCTCTCCCCGACGGAGCATGGTCAAGCCATCCAGGTCCGATTTTTCAGTAATTTTAGGCATATTCCACCTTTCTTTTCGTCACGGATTTTTCTTTCGGCGACACGCCACATCTCTTGGTTCTTTGCTGTTCGCTCCAAAGATTTTCAGGGTTCTTTGCCCTGGATCTATCCGAAACAGCCTGATCTTGTCCACTTTTTTCCTCTGGGTCACGAAAAAATTTTCCTGTTGATAATCGATTTTCCCTGTGGTAAGGGGATGCACACCGCTGGGGGATCGTTCAATGGTAGGACAACGGACTCTGACTCCGTGAATCGTGGTTCGAATCCACGTCTCCCAGCCAAAATGAAAATGAAGGGGTCAAGCCGGACGCTTGACCCCTTATCTTTTTTCTGGGTAGTGTATAATCGATTGTGTAAATTCATAAGGGCATAGAAAAGGTAGAAAAAAAGGCGCTTTTCCTTTAGAAGGGTTTATCCCCATAAACCTGATCAGAAAGGAGAAAGCGCCATGAAGCTGGAAGTGACGGTATCCGAGATTGCGGATATTTTCAAGGAGATTCAGGAGCGACCGGGACAATTGTTTGAGATGATCCGTCTGGACATCAGAGAGGTGGTCGGGAAATACCTGACGACAATGATGAATGCGGAGCTGACCCATTATCTGGGAAGAGATCCTTACGTTCGAGTATCCGGCGCGGTGAATCATCGCAATGGGTCCTACGGTCGCGGGTTTGCCCTCAAGGGGGTTGGCGAAGTCCATGTGGATGTTCCCAGGGATCGTAAGGGTGAATTCAAGACTTCCGTTATTCCCCGGAGCAAACAGTATGAAGAGGAGGTGGCCCGGGATTTCAGCATTCTATTTTTAGCCGGTGTCAGTACCCGGAGTTTGTCGATGATATCCGAGAGACTGATCGGTCGGAGGATTTCTCCGGCGGAGATCAGCTCTGTGAACGCGGAACTCAATACCGCCGTTGAGGCTTGGCGACGGCGTGATTTATCGCAAGAATTGGTCAAGTACCTGTTTATTGACGGCGTCCACTTCAACATGCGTATGGGCAGAAGCATCGAGATCGTTCCGGTCCTGGTGGCCATCGGGGTAACGGAAACGGGACAGAAGCTGGTGCTGAGCCTCCAGTCCGGGGACAAGGAATCGGCAACGTCCTGGCGGGAGTTCTTCAAGGATTTGAAGTCCCGTGGATTGGACGGAGAGAAAGTCACCCTGGGGATGATGGATGGATTGCCCGGACTGGAGACTGTTTTCCGGGAAGAATTTCCCAAGGCGAAAGTCCAGCGCTGCCAGGTCCATGTGGCCCGGAATGTTCTGGCCAAGGTTCCGAAGAAGTTCAAACAGGATGTAGCGAATGGGTTACGTTCCATCTTCTATGCCCCGTCACAGGAGAAGGCATGGGAATATTTTGAAGGCTTCCGGCAGAGATGGCAAAAGATCATCCCTTCTGCGGTGGAGTGTCTGGAGCGAAACATCGATGCCTGTTTGACCTTTTTCAACTTTCCTCCGGAGGAATGGATTTCACTCAGGACGACCAACATGATCGAGCGGCTCAACAAGGAGTTCCGACGCCGGACCAAGGTCATGGAGATCGTGGCCGGGGAGATCGCCTGTTATCGGATCCTGGCTTACATATCTTTGAAAATGGAGATGCATTGGAGGTCAAGCCCCATAGGAAAAGTGCGCAAGAATCTGCCTTTCTTCAAAGAATTGGCCTATGAATATTTTACACAAAAAACTTGACACCACCCAGGTGAAGCCCTGCATAAACGAGACAGGTGATCCGCCAGCCGAATTCTGCGTTCAGAAAGGCCGTCAGAGGCCAGCAGACCGTGCTGGAAAGTCCTCCGAAAAGAGTGAGGATCGTGATGACGGGGCGCGCCGCTTGGCCGTAAATGCCTCCAAGCGTGGCGAAGGTCGCATCATAAAGCCCGCAGCCCATAGCCAAGCCGATGATGAGCCATGCTGCCAGGTAGGTAGGTATATTGGGTGACAAGGAGAGGGACACGAAACCCAGCGTAAAGAGGATCGATCCGCAGGATAAAACCAGGCGTCCGCCGTGATGTTCGATAGTGTGTCCCACACGCGGGGATACAATACCGCCAGCGAGAAGTCCAAGGGAAAGCCCGCCCACAACCCAAGGAAGGGACCAGCCTGTATCGACGGAGATCGGCTTCGCCAACACTGCCGGCAGGTAAT
>JAQTRB010000030.1 GCA_028712015.1 Syntrophales bacterium | reverse complement strand
TCACGATATTGTACGGATCTTTTGCCGGTCGCCGCTTCGTCATGTTGCAGGCTCCTCGTTCCGGATCGCCCCCGCCGGGCAGATCGACGCGCAGAATCCGCAACCGGCACAGATCACCTCGTCGATCTTGGCCTTTTTGCTCTCGCGGTTCCAGAGCAACCCCGGACAGCGGAAGATCCTCGTGCAGAGGCGGTTGCAGCCGCAGGCATCCCCGCGGCAGAGCGTCTCGTCCACCCGCACCAGGAACCCCCTCTTCCCCTTTTTCTCCGGCGAGAGCGCGCAGGACTGCTTCAGGATGAGCACCTTGACCCCCGCTTCCTCCAGCAGGCGGTTCAGCGTCTCCCGGGTTCCGGTCAGGTCGAAGGGATCGCAGGTGACAACCGGCGCCCCCATCGCCCCGCAGAGCGCGGCGATATCGACCATCGGGGTCGCCTCCCCCATGGCGTTCACGTCGATCCCCGGGTGGGGCTGAAATCCGGTCATCGCGGTTCCGCTGTTGTCGAGGGCGATAAACGTGATATCCGCGCGCTGATGAACGGCGTTGATCAGGGCCGGTATCGCCGCGTGGTAAAAGGTCGAATCGCCGCAGACGGCCAATACCGGCTGCTCCATTCCGAACGGCCCCAATTTGCCGAACCCGGAGGCAATGCCCGCCCCGGATCCCATCGAATGAAGGGTCTTGGATGTATGGAACCCGGCGGCGGGAAAGAGGGAGGCCATCGCATAGCAGCCGATATCCCCGCAGACGAATCCACCGCGGTCATCCCGCTGCAGCGCCTCGCGGATGCTCCAGAAAGAGGCGCGGTGCGGACAGCCTGGGCAGAAGGTCTGCTCTCGTTTCGGGACCGAGCCCGTCAACGCCCGCAGCTTCTTCCGATAGGCCGCCGGAACCCCCGGCGGTTCGATCCCCAGGATCCGGCCTACGGCCGCGGCCACCAGATCGGGATTCAGTTCCCCCGCCGTCGGCAGCGTCCCGTCATTCTTTCCATGCCACTGCTTGATCCCGATGGCGTTCGCAAGTTCGGCGGCGAGGATTTTGACCTGGTCCTCCAGAAACGGGAGCACCTCTTCGACGATCAGTATCTTTTTCGCGGTCAAAAGGCGCTTTTTCAGGAGCTTCGGGGGCACGGGCCAGGTCGTTCCGAGTTTGAGGATGCCCACCCGCCTTCCCGCCTGGAGAAGCGACACGGCCTCCCGGCTGTACAGCGTGCAGGCGCTGCTGGTGATGATCAGCAGTTCCGGTTTCTTCGGTCCTTCATAACGGTTGAACGGGCTTTTTTCGAAGAGCGCGGTCGCCTTCCGGAGCTTCTCCTGCTGAAGGCGGTGTTTGGCCACAACCGGGGTGCTGATCACCGGGCCGCAATCCGGATCGGAAACGGCCCCGTCGCAGTGGAATCGCGCTTTTGCCGTCAGGATAGGCAGCGGCCCCAGAACGACGTTCCCGCTCGCGTGCGACATCCGGGTCACGCTGCGGACCATCACGACGTTTCGAATCCGTTCCGAAAGCTCAAACGCCCAGCGGGTCAACTCCTTCGCCTCCTGGAAGTCCGCCGGTTCGAGGAGCGGGATCTCCATCAGCCTTGCGAAATGACGGGATTCCCCTTCGTTGACGCTGGAAAGCGCCCCCGGATCGTCACAGGTAACGAGAACCATTCCGCCCCGCGTGCCCGATCCGGTCAGATGGAGCAGAAAATCGGAGGCGACGTTGACCCCGTTTTGCTTCATCACGCAAAGGGAGCGGAGACCCGCAAAGGATGCCGCGGCGGCCACCTCCATCGCCACCTTTTCGTTCGTGGACCATTCGACGTAGAGTTTTCCGGTTTCCGAAAAGCGCGACAGCGTCTCGATGATTTCGGAAGAAGGGGTGCCCGGATAGCCGGCGGCAACCCGAACACCGGCCTCGAGCGCGCCGCGGGCGATCGCCTCGTTCCCCATCAGCAGAAGCTCGGTCCCCTCCTTCCGTTCCCGATCCAGAGACATCCGATTCCCCCGTTTGTCGTACTACCCTGCCTTCGTCCGTTTCACGCGTTCGAACGCTGTTGTGGCGGACGACGGTTTTCTTGGCCGATTCGACTTCAGAATCAACCCGCCTGCGTCCGCCGTTCGACGGCACTACCCTGTTCGAACGACCGCTCGGCCGCCTTTTTCTTCCCCCGGGAGGCCGTCTTCAACTTCTCGAGATTTCCCGCCGGCGGCTCACGAAATTGCAGGACGCCCCGGCGGCGCGCGAGCTCCAAAAGCTCCATCCCCCGGTCCGTGCGGACGATCATCTGATTCCAACCACGCGCCGTTTCCCACCCCTCCGGCAACCTTGCGGATCCCACGGAGATATCGCTGAATTCGGCCGTCATGTCGTCGCAGGAGCGGCAAGCCTCGCGGACACAGGGATTGATGTCATCGAGGGAGACGCGAACGGTCTCCCCGGACGCATAGACCTCGAGGGTGTGATACCGGCTGGGCGGAATGTCCATTCCCGTGACCCGGGCAAGATCCGTTTTTTGCTTCAGCAGAGGGGCCAATTTCCACCAGGACAACGCCCAACCGCAGAAGAGACCGACCACGAGCTGCAATTTTTCGATCCCCGCCTCAGCCTCCGAGAGCGGCCGAACTCGCATCTTGGCAAGGGCGAGAGCCTGGCACGGCGTCGCCACAACGCCGATCCTCGCCGCATTTCCCCGAACGACCCGGTTGAATTCCGCAATCGTCGGGGAAACGACGAAGCGGCTACCCGCTTTTTCCGCAACCGCTTCCGGATCCGTAACCGTCACGCTTCGGGGTAGAAGCCCCTCGCCCCGCTCCGCAAGAACGGCGGCATCGATCAGCCCCTCCCGGAGGGCGAGCGCGATGAGCGCGGTCGCGGATCCTCCGTGCTGCGCCCGGCGCCGGAGATCTCGATCCGCCGCCCGGGTGATGAAAAACCCTTTCACCGCACCCAGGTCCGGGGTAAAGTCGGCTGCATCCTGGAGGCTGCGCCGGATGGCTTCCCGGTCCGCGGGCGTTCGCGGACAGAAGTCGTAGCATCTTCCCTGCGCCAGATCACAGGGGTGGAGAAGAACCGTCCTGTCATGAAAAACGGCCTGATAGGGGCAGAGATTGACGCAGGCGCCGCATCCCGTGCAAAGGCCCTCCCGGAGAACCTGTTCCTCCAGTTCCCTTTGCCCGCCTTCACCGCTCCGCTGCGATGCCGGACCCGTTCCGCGCTTCCCCATGATGCCGCCCCACCTCCACCGTTCTACCGGCCGAGGATCATTTCCGCCGCCGGTACAGCGCTCGCATTCTAACACGAGCCCTGGTTTTTCTGTCAACCCCAAATCCGTCAAAAACCTTAAAAAATGAAGAAATCGGCTTTACACCTTTTCCGCAACACTCCTGTTGACAAATGCGCTCTCTTATATTAAGAAGCGTCCTCCAAGCCGATTTTCCCCAGTAGCTCAGTCGGTAGAGCAGATGGCTGTTAACCATCGGGTCCGTGGTTCGAGTCCGCGCTGGGGAGCCAAATAAAAGCGGGGGGTTAAGCTATGTCAGCTTAACTCCCCGTTTCTTTTTTTTACCGACCCACCATCGGCTTCAAGCCGGTGGGTTCCGGAGCCGAGTCGAATGCATTCGTCTTCTGCGACCGCTATGTGGAACGGTTAACGATGCTCATCCCTACTGGGAATTTCGCTGAACCTTTCTTCGCCGGAAGGCGAAGGATTTCAACCATCCCCGCATGGGACATTAAGAATCTAACACCGACTGTGCCTCTATCCGATCTACGACAGCTCGATATTTTTCGTGAATCATTTTTCGATCCAATTCAAAGAACTCCTGGAGCATCCGGTCCTGTTCTTCCTTGGTAAAGTAATCCATGCAGGGATAAAAGAAATGCTTGTCTTCCTTTTCGATGTGTATGGGATAAAATCGGGCCAGTTCCTTCAAAAGCGCGACGACTTCCCGCGACGTATTTTCTCCCTTGAGATATCGTTCCTTGGCATCGACCAGCATACCAACCTTGTTTCGAGCATACGTATGCTCCTCAACCAACTCTTCCATGATGCGAGCATGTTTTTGTGAGAGCTGTTTTTTGACAAGATCCCGGAAGAGGATATCCTCCTCCTTGCCATGATGCGTCCGGTCCGCGTAGGTACGGATGAAATCCACCGCGGTATCGATAAACAGAGGATCAACCTTGTTCTGTTCCGTTATCTTCTTGGTTGCACCCTCAAAGAAGCTCAGCATCTTTTCAATCAACCTATGTTCCCACATCAGGGGGCCAATTGGCTTCATGATGATGTCTCCTTTTTGTTTGGTTTGTATTCTTATCCAATCACTTATACCATAAAGTGAGTAGCCTTTGATAACCTTTCAATATCCCACTGTCGTTTTCAAAACAATCCTTTTTATGGGAACTTTGTTCAGCCTACCTCCGATAAGAGGCCGCCACGTCATAGAAATGAGGTTTCGGCATACCATCGATCAGTGTCTCCACCTTCTTAAAAAGAGCCTCACGATCGTCGCTCAGATGCATGGCCATGAAGGTCTCCTTCGACTCATGCTCGACTACGGCGGCATACCTCCCCGTCTCCTCTATCGATTTCAAGAGCGCCCGAGAGATGAATCCCTGATGTTTGGCAAAAAGTTCGCTGGAGCGTCTGAACCATTCTTGAAATTCCATCTCCTTGCCTGGCTTCACAGCAGGAAAATTGATCAAATTCACGAAATGCCCCTCTTTCTTCTTAACCTCAGGCGAATCCTTCTGAACTGCATTGGGATGTGGCGTTTTAATCACCAGAAACACCAGGCGCTTGGGGGACTCATTTTGAATGCTCATGAGGGAGTCCAATGGAATTCGCAGCAGGTTTCCCGGACCGGCTATAACCTTTTCCTTGCCGATCATAAACGTACCTTCGCCGGAGACCACATGAAGGGTCACGTTGGAATTCGCCTGGTGCTCCGGAACATTTTGCCCAGGTTCCAGACAGACTTGGTTTATGAGCAGATAGGGTTCATCGACAACCTTGGCCATGCCCCTCCCTTCCTTTTTGAACACCTCTTTTTCCTTCAGATTGATCCGCTCCATGTATGAACTCCTTTCGTTATGAAATGCTGTGTGTTTCTGACCAGCGATATTCCATCGGTTCAGGATTCCAGTGTACGGGCAAAGTCCGTCAGGACCTCAGGACCTTCAGGTTTCACGACCACAGTATCCTCGACACGCACACCCCAGGGTCCGGTGTAGAGGCCGCAGTTGCCGACGGCGATCACTACATTGGTCGCGAGGGGCGGCGGCGCCTTCTCGCCATGGAAAAAGGCGTGGCCGGGCGGCAGGGGCGCCTCCTCGAACTCGATGCCGACGCCGTGCATCGTTGGGCCGAAAAGATGGTCGCCATGTCCCCCGTCCCGAATGATTCCGTGGAGAATCTCGTCGAGCTCGACCATTCCGACACCGGTCTTCACCCGGGCGATCGTCGCCTGCTGGGCCTTCAGATAGAGGTCATAGGCGGCCTGCTGCTCCGTCGTCGGTTTTCCGACGCAGACCGTCCGGCAGATATCGGCGCTATAACCGTTGACGATCGGATGGATGTCCATCATGACGAGGTCACCTTCTTGAATCCGTCTTTGGGTGGGCAGACCGTGGGCGATGTTCGTCCGGGGGCCGGAGCAGACATAGGTCCGCCAGAATTCATCCGCCCCGGCCTGTCGCAAGGCGTACTCGGCCTCGGCAGCTACCCGACTCTCCGTGAGCCCCGGTTTCAGGATCTTTACGGCAGCCGCCATCCCGGCGACGGCAACAGATGCCGCGGCTCTGATCCTCTCGATCTCGCCATCCTCCTTGGCGATACGCAAAGCGGACAGGATGGGCGTGCAATCCTTCGCGATTATCTTCTCCGGCTTGCCGTGCGGATGGGTCAGCATGCCCATCATGGAGTGGGTCAGAAAGGTGTACTCCAGCCCCACGCTTCCTTCCTGAATCTCAAAATGTTTGAAATGGTGGGCAATGGAATGGATCATCCCCACTTCGTCTTCAAATCCGGTGAGGTGATCGAAACAGGCCAGACGCTTCACGTCCTCCACATCCGTCGAGGGGACGCCGAGGGCCACCTTTCCTTCCTTCGTGATCATCGCATAGGCGCATAACCGCCCGTCGCCCGTCAGATAGGCCATATTCGCCGGTTTGGCGAGGAGCAGGACGTCGAGTCCGGCGGTCTTCATCAGCCCGGCGCAGCGGGCTACACGTTCCGAATAGGGATGGCAAGTCATTGGAATCTCCTTTCTTTGAAATCTCAATTGTCGTGCATCTTCGCCACGACTGAAAAACGGTGACAGACGGATACCTTGGCCCCCTGGCAAATACGCTCAGACATCGTGAATGTATGGGACCTCCCTGTTTTTCACGTTTTACAATTGTGTCTGCCTGAGTCTGAGCGAATTGACGATCACGGAAACCGAGCTGAAGCTCATGGCCGCGGCGGCGATCATCGGTGATAACAGAATCCCGAAAAACGGATAGAGGACACCCGCGGCAATCGGGACGCCCGCCGTGTTGTAAATGAAGGCAAAGAACAAGTTCTGTCGGATGTTCCGCATGGTCGCACGGCTCAATCGTCTGGCTCGGACAATGCCCCGTAAGTCGCCCTTAACCAAAGTCACGCCGGCGCTTTCGATCGCCACATCGGTGCCCGTTCCCATGGCGATTCCGACCTGGGCCTGGGCCAGCGCCGGGGCATCGTTGATCCCGTCGCCGGCCATGGCGACGATCCGGCCATCGGCTTGAAGCTGCTTGATGAGTTCGGCTTTTTGTTCCGGAAATACTTGCGCATGGACCTGATCGATCCCCAGTTTATCGGCAACGGCTTTCGCGGTGATGTGATTATCGCCGGTGAGCATCACGATCCGGATCCCTTCGGCATGCAAATCGCGAACGGCTTCGGCAGTGGAGTCTTTGATGGGGTCGGCGACGCCGATCAAGCCCGCTGCCTTGCCGTTAATCGCAATCAGCATCACCGTTTTGCCTTCCGTGCGCAGGCTGTCGGCCCGTTCGGATAAGTCGCTCGTGCCAATCCCCAGGCTTTCCAAAAGGCTTACATTGCCGGCCGCCACGGTAGATCCATCGACTTCCCCCGTGACGCCTTTGCCGGTAACAGACTGGAAATGATCGGTCTTGACCAGATCAATCCCCTTTTCTTCCGCTCCCCGCACAATCGCCGCCGCCAACGGATGCTCACTTGCGCGTTCGAGGCTGGCGGCTATCCGCAATACCTCCTTTTCGGTAAAGCCTGCTTCCGCTTGCACTGCGACCAGCGTTGGCTTGCCTTCGGTCAGCGTGCCGGTTTTGTCTACAACCAGGGTATCGACCTTTTCCATGATCTCCAGTGCTTCGGCATTCTTGATCAAGACTCCGGCCGTTGCGCCACGCCCCGTTCCCACCATGATCGAAATGGGGGTAGCCAGTCCCAGCGCGCAGGGACAGGCGATGATCAGCACGGCAACGGCATTCACAATGGCGTGTGCCAGGCGCGGCTCCGGTCCCCACACCCACCAAACGATAAAGGCAGACACGGCAACGCCAACCACGGCGGGGACAAAATAACCGGCCACGACATCGGCCAGTTTTTGAATGGGCGCCCGCGAGCGCTGCGCTTCGGCGACCATATGAACAATTTGTGCAAGCAAGGTATCGGCGCCGACCTTTTCCGCCCGCATCAATAGGCTGCCCGTTCCGTTCACCGTCGCACCGATGAGTCTCTCACCTGCTGATTTTACGATCGGGATGGGTTCACCCGTGACCATGGATTCGTCTACGTTGCTTTCACCATCGACGACCGTACCATCCACAGGAACTTTCTCGCCGGGACGAACACGCAAGATATCGCCGGGCTGCACATGTTCCAGCGGAATATCTTCTTCCGCTCCGTCCTTTCGCACGATGCGCGCCGTATTCGGAGCGAGGCCGAGCAGCATCTGGATGGCCGCATTGGTTCGCGAACGGGCGCGCAGTTCAAGAACCTGTCCCAGCAGTACCAGGGCCGTGATCACGGCCGCCGCTTCAAAGTAAACGGCAACCAAGCCGCCTTCCATTTGCATAACGGGTGGAAAAATCTGTGGAAACAACAGGGCCGCGACGCTGTACACCCAGGCGACCGAAACGCCCAGCGCAATCAGGGTGAACATGTTGAGATTCCATGTCCGGACGGATTGCCAGCCGCGAACGAAAAATGGCCACCCTCCCCACAATACGACTGGCGTGGCCAACGCAAATTCGATCCATTGAACCGCTCGCAGCGAAAGCCAATCCGGCAACCAGGAAGGCATCATATCGGCAATCATCGCCAGGAAAAACACCGGCAAAGCCAACACGGTGCAGATCCAAAAACGGCGACTCATGTCGATGAGTTCTTTATTATTTTCCTCGACGCCGACGGTTACCGGTTCCAGGGCCATGCCGCATTTGGGACAATTGCCGGGATGATCCTGCACGACTTCAGGATGCATGGGACAGGTATACTCGGTTATCGTCGCAGTGGCCGGTATGTCCATGGGCTCCAATGCCATCCCACACTTTGGACAATGGCCGGGTCCCTGTCGTTGAACTTCAGGATGCATGGGACAGGTGTAGCTCATTGACTCACCCTGTGCTTCAGTTGAAGAAATTTCATCGTCCGGATATTATTCCGGATGCTCTTTAAAGGTTCTTGATAAATGTGCCTTCGTCGAGCTCTCTAAAAGCCGCATCGAGCTCTTCCCGGGTATTCATGACAATGGGGCCGCCCCAGGCCACAGGTTCCTTCAGCGGCCTGCCGGAGAAAAGCACAAATCGCAGACCTTCTCGCCCTGCCTGAATCGCAAACTCATCGCCTTCGCCAAAGAGAATGGCTCGGTGGCTTGCTATGCGCTGTGCGGCGGAATCGAAAAATCCTTCGCCCTGCACGATGTAGATAAACAGGGTAAAATCTCTATCGATCGCCATGTGCCATTGAGCGTTCGGTTTCAGGTCTACATCCAGGATCAAGGCCGGCACATAATCGCCCTGGGTCGCACCTTGCGTTTTGCCATAGGTTCCGGAGATGACGCCCACCGTACCGCTCTTTTCCTGCGCTTTGGGAATCAGGGCTGCGGTGATGTCGCGGTATTGAGGATGCGCCCATTTGTCCTTGCGCGGCAGATTCAGCCAGAGCTGAAACCCAAGCATCCTTTCGGCGGGCTGCGGCATTTCCTGGTGGAGGATCCCGCTCCCGGCAGTCATCCATTGGCAGCCGCCCGAGAGGATATGGCCTCTATTGCCCAGGCTGTCACCATGTTCGATGTCGCCGGAAATCAGATAAGTGACGGTTTCAATACCCCGATGGGGGTGCCAAGGAAAGCCCTTAATGTAGTCCTCGGAATTGCGTGAATCAAAGGCATCCAACATCAAAAAAGGATCGAAATCCTCGACATCCGCGCGACCAATCACGCGGACCAACTTGACGCCCGCGCCATCGACCTGGTTTGAGCCGGTCACGATCCGACGGATTTCCCGTGATTTACCCATGAGATGCTCCTTCATGCTTGTCGTCCGCAATCAATAGCCTTCTCCATCTGGTTATAGCTTTTACGGATGGTTTCTTGTGCCCAGTTGATGAGGACGATAACTGCCATTTTGTATTTACTACTGTATCGTCGGCCCCGATATAAATGCCGATGCCGACGATGAACACTCCGATCGCAAAGGACGACATGCCGAAATGATGGCCCCGTTTTTCTGCTGCCCCCGTCAAGAATCGTGCGGAAACAAACAGGATCAGTAAGCTGATGATGAAAATCAAGGAGGAAACAAGCAAAAGTACGCTGCCAACCTGTACCCTCTATTTCTTGAACACGTTAAAAAGTCTTTCCAAAACAAGTTTGTCCATTTTTACCATGGAATCGAATTCGCCTGCGTCAAGCCACATTCCTCTGCAGTCGGTACATTCATCGATCTTCATGCCCTTGAAATCGATTTCGATAAGATCCATTCCACACTTCGGACATTTCCTAAAGTGCAGTTCTCTCAATTTCTCTCTTTCCTCTTTCGATGCCCGTTTCCTCTTCTGCTCCTTGATCTTTTTTTTCATCTCCTGTTCTATCCGCGCGAAATATTCATCTTCATGTTCCGTTGGTTTGATCGGCATAGAGACCTCCCATCTTCAGATTCCATCTCTCTTCCTCCGAGAAGAAGAGAATGTGCGTCCACCCTATTCTTTGCGCCGAATTGAGGGAGCACTGCGTTTCCGTAGTTGGAGTATAGGCACGAGAAGATTGGGTGTCAATGGAAAAACGGCAATGAATACAGATTGAAAGAGATCTCGACTGATTGAAGGAACGGTCGGATAAAACGCGGACACGCTCTATCCGGCAACCAAAATAGTTTTTCAAGGTCTGCGGTTCGATCAGTTGCCATGATGGATACGAATTGGGCCTGCAAAAGAATTGAAAAGCAGGTCGTTGTTGTCCAAATACTGCAGAATTGCGTATGCCCCGTTTCCCGAGTTTTTATTGCCGAAGATTGTTTGATGGACGGTGTTGCCTGTACTCCAATCAAGTCCGAGTACCTCCCATCCGTATGACGGCCTATAACCGTTTATGACGGCCAGATTCCCCGACCGGCTGTGCACCGGAATCATACTGGTCGATGAGACATCTGATCGCGCCCACGCGGAAACCCATTCGTGCGTTGATGAGTCCCATTGAAAACGCTCAGCGCCATAAGAGGTGGGATATGCCGGACCCATGAGAGATACCGCAAGGATCCTGTTTGCGCTTCGAATGGCAGTGTCGACAGTTTGCGGAATGTTGTTCACGACAAAGGCCCCATATCCGGATACGACTACGGACTGCTCCGACTGTATCCACTCGGGGAGGGTTGCAAAACCGCACGTTACCTGAATTTGCCCTGCGATGCGCCGAGACGCCGTACCCGGTTTTTGGATGAATCCCTCGGGGATCTTGTCCCGCCAGAATGCCACCAGTTTCATCTGCTTGGCGCCATCCGTTATGACTACAAGTTTGTCAGCGTCATTGCCGAAGCCCATAAGCGTCGGTGTGGCTCCCGTGCCGTTTCCAAACTTGATAATCGGGGGAAGTTCCGCTTCGGAGGAGTCATAGGGGCTCGACCACGCGCCGTCAACTTCACTATCGGAGAGAGCCGTGCCGGTCCAGACCAGCTTGCGCATCACGCCGACGCTCGCGATGCTGCTGCCGCCGCTTGCGACATAAATGCCGTTCTTTTCGTCGACGGCAATCGAGTTGCTAACGTACTCCGTATTTGCAAACCGGTAAAATGATTTGGAGGCAACGTTGAGATCCCTGTCGATAACGGCCACGCCATTGCTGAAAGTGACGATCAGATGACCGTCGTAGGTCATGGAAAGACCAAAAAGCCGTGTGCCGGGCGGCGGAGCGGGGTCGGCGCCTTGAATCGTAGCAACCATATTCTCCATTTTATAGCGAGCCGTTATGCCTGCGGAAGGGTTGTCCGGGTCGCTCAATGCAAATCCGTAGAGAGTGTCGCCGTAATTGGTATAGAGCACGTTATCTTTATCGACCAACACATACGACCCACTCCCGAAGCGTTTATCGTAATTGGCGCCGAAAAGACGTTTCAGGTACGTATCCATCGAGGCCGTGTTCATTCCCACCGCGGTCGACTCGCCGAAGGCACGGAAATTATCATCCGGAATAGCCGGTAGAGCGTTGCCTGTCGCGTCGGCGAGGGCCTCGTATTTCGCCACCCGGGTCCACTGTCCAGAACCCTTACGCACGTAGCTGACGCGATCGGTCCCTACTTGCCACATGTAGTTTGGGTCGGTGGAGGCAAGCGTTATGATGTTTACCGGGCCGCCATAGCAAATTGGTCTCGTCGCTGCGTCTATGGTGAAGACACCCGAGGGAGGACCGTAGGGCGTAGAGTCGCTCTGGGAAGAATCAAAATGGGTGATGGCGTACAACGATGATGATAAGTACGGGTTCGGAGTCGGGCCGTTGTTCACCGGATTGTTATCGCTCGACGAACAAGCGACCAACACCAACAGCAAGAGGATACCGCTCGATATCCAAGGAATTAAGGATTTTAACGCGGAAGCTGATGTTGTTTTCATTTTACCGCCCTCCTGCATTGTGTACCGAAAAATGATCGGCCCGCGGGTAATTTGAGGCGCGCGGATCCGTGTTTCCTACTGCGCGGGCCTCTGAAGTTTGAGCGCCATGGAAGGCAGCGTGAGCTTCGAGTCAGGTCCCCGCTGTGTACCCGGGACCATGTAATCACGCTCGACGAGCGTAGCCTTGACTCCAGGCGGGATGACGAGCGCTGTGTCTTCCACGGATAAGCAGAAGCCGTGGGTGAGCTTTTCCAGACCTTCACAGCGGCGGGTGAAATAGTAGACGTAGAACTTGTCCAGATTATCCACTCCGGGGTACCACTCCGGCTTTGCGCTG
>JAQTRB010000029.1 GCA_028712015.1 Syntrophales bacterium | reverse complement strand
GACAACAGCATCGACGAGGCATCCGCGGGTTTCTGCGATACGATTGTCGTCAAAATCAGGGTCGACAATAGTATCGTGGTGGACGATAATGGTCGCGGAATCCCGGTGGACATTCACAAGACGGAAGGGGTTTCGGCCGCCGAGGTCGCCCTGACCAAACTTCATGCCGGAGCGAAGTTCTCCAACGAAAGTTACAAAATCTCCGGGGGTCTTCACGGTGTCGGCGTTTCGGTCGTGAACGCCCTTTCGGTGTATCTGGAGCTGGAAGTGAGGCGCGACGGCGGCGTCTACAGCCAGTCCTACGCCCGTGGGATACCCACCGCGCCGCTGGAACAGATCGGCAAAACCAAGAGTCGCGGAACCAAGGTTACCTTCAAGCCGGACGACACGATCTTTGAGGATACGGAGTTCAGTTACGACATCCTCTCCAACCGGCTGCGCGAATTGGCCTTTCTCAATTCCGGGATTAAGATCACGCTGATCGACGAGCGTGTCGACCGGCAAAGCGAATTTTTCTACAAAGGGGGGATCGTCTCCTTTGTAGAGTATATCAACCGGAGCAAAAAGGTCCTTCACAAAAGTCCGATCTTCATCAGCGGCGCCAAAGAAGACTGCATGGTCGAGGTGGCTCTCCAATACAACGACACCTATGCGGAAAACATCTTTGCCTTTGCCAACAGCATCAACACGACGGAGGGGGGGACGCACCTGATCGGCTTCCGTTCGGCCCTCACCCGGGCGTTCAACAACTACGCGACCAGCAGCAACCTGTTGAAAAACGGGAAAGAGTCCCTGAAGGGCGAGGATCTTCGTGAAGGGCTGGCCTGCGTGATCAGCGTCAAAATCCGCAACCCGCAGTTCGAGGGGCAGACCAAGACAAAGCTCGGCAACAGCGAGGTCAAGGGTCTCGTCGAGGGGATCGTCTACGATAAAATTAGTTCATATCTTGAGGAAAATCCTTCTGTTGCCAAACAACTCCTGGGAAAGTGCCTGGATGCCGCGCGGGCGCGCGAGGCTGCCCGGCGGGCGCGGGAACTCACCAGGCGCAAGACCGCCCTCGAAGTCGGCACCCTGCCGGGAAAGCTGGCCGACTGTCAGGAGAAGGACCCGGCCCGAAGCGAGATCTACTTCGTCGAGGGGGATTCGGCCGGCGGTTCCGCCAAGCAGGGTCGGGACCGAAAGAACCAGGCGATCCTGCCGCTGCGCGGCAAGGTGCTCAACGTGGAAAAAGCACGCTTCGACAAGATGCTCCAGAACGAGGAGCTCAAGGTGATCATCACCGCCCTCGGCATCGGGATCGGCCAGGAGGACCAGGACATCAGCCGGCTCCGCTACCACAAGGTGATCATCATGACCGATGCCGATGTCGACGGGCTCCATATCCGGACGCTCCTGCTGACTTTCTTTTTCCGCCAGATGAAGGAGATCATCGACCGGGGCTATCTCTACATCGCCCAGCCGCCCCTGTTCAAGATCAGCGATCGCAAGCAGGAGATCTATATCCATAACGAAGAAACCATGAGAGATTACATCCTCGACAGCGGCGTCAACCGCGTCCGGCTGCTGATCGCCAACGGAACCGGGGACACCTTGCGGCAAGGTGTCCCCACGATCACCGGCAAGCGCCTGCTCGACAGCATCCGTAAGGCGATGCGGATCGAGAAGATCCTCGACAAGTTTGAAAGGGAGGAAAAGAACCGCAATATCGTCCGAATCCTCGCCGGCGATCCGGCCCTGACGGAGGAGAGCTTCAGGACCGAGGAGTCCCTGGCAAAGGTGGCCCATCGCACCGCGATGGCCCTCGGCGAGAACCTCGATAGCGTCAAAACGGAGATGGACCAGGAGCACGGCCGCTGGGAGATGATCTTCCGTACCCGGAAAAACAATCAGTTCCAAACCACCTGCATCGACAGGGACATTTTGAAACTGCCGAAGTTTTCCGAGATCCGAGCCCTCCTGGGCCAGATCGCGGTCTTGGGCGAGCCCCCCTACCAGGTGGGATCCGAGGAAGGGGAAGGTGGCGCCCAGGAGAAGGTCTTGGAGACCGTCGATAGTCTGTCGGCCCTCATCGACTACGTGATCGGCGCCGGAAAAAGAGGCTTCGCGATCCAGCGCTACAAGGGTTTGGGAGAGATGAACCCGGAGCAGCTCTGGGAGACGACGATGAACCCGGAAAAACGGACGCTCCTCCAGGTGCGGATCGAAGACGCCGTGGCCGCCGACGAGATTTTTACCACCCTCATGGGGGATCAGGTGGAGCCGAGGCGCGATTTCATCTATAAAAACGCCCTGTATGCCTCGAATCTGGACGTATAGCAACGGCGTCGGAAAAAGCCCATATGCTGCGTTGCGCTTCCTCCTTCGTCATTGCGGCGTACGAAACAGTACGCCTCATTCCTCAGGTGTTGCGCGCCTTGCCTCTGGAACTTTTTGCGACGCCGTTCACGGCAGAGCGCTTTGTGAAAATATTAAAAGTTGACCGTGATCCCGTCTTAATGCGGGCCGGTTGAGGGTTAAGGAGAATCCGTTTTGATGGAAAACCTGTTTGAAAAGACGATCACGACCAATATCGAAGACGAGATGAAGAAGTCCTACATGGACTATGCCATGAGCGTCATCATCGGCCGGGCCATTCCCGACGCCCGGGACGGCCTGAAGCCGGTCCACCGGCGGGTCCTGTTTGCCATGAACGAGATGGGAAACCGCTGGAACAAGCCCTACAAGAAATCGGCGAGGATCGTTGGAGATATCCTCGGTAAATACCATCCCCACGGGGATACGGCGGCCTACGATACCATGGTGCGGATGGCGCAGGACTTCTCGTTACGATACCCCCTGGTCGACGGCCAGGGGAACTTCGGCTCGATCGACGGGGATCCCCCGGCTGCCATGCGGTACACGGAGGTCCGGATGGCCAGGTTTTCCGAGGAGCTCCTCGCGGATCTGGAGAAGAACACGGTCGATTTCATGCCCAACTACGACGAGTCCCTGGAGGAACCGACCGTCCTGCCGGCGAAGATCCCCCTGTTGCTTTTGAACGGTACCGGCGGCATCGCCGTCGGCGTGGCGACGAACATTCCGCCCCACAACCTCCGGGAAGTGATCGACGGGACGATCGCGATGATCCGCGATCCCGAAATCACCATTGACGGACTCATGAAATATATCCAGGGGCCGGACTTCCCCACGGCCGGCTTCATCAACGGCCGCGAGGGGATCCTCTCGGCCTATCGGACGGGACGCGGGATCATCCGGGTAAGGGCGCGGGCGCTGATCGAGAAAAATGCCCGCAACGACCGGGAGAGCATCGTCGTCAGCGAGCTTCCCTACCAGGTGAACAAGGCGAACCTGATCGAGAAGATCGCCGAACTCGTCAAGGAGAAGAAGATCGGCGGAATCGCCGATCTCCGGGACGAATCGGACCGCGAGGGGATCCGCGTCGTTCTCGACCTGAAGCGGGACGAGGCCTCGGCCATCGTGCTGAACCAACTCTACAAGCACACCCAGATGGAATCCACCTTCGGGATCATCATGCTCGCGATCGACCAGGGACAGCCCCGGGTCTTCAACCTGAAGGAGATCCTCCAGAGCTTCCTGGAGTTCCGCAAGCAGGTGGTCGTCCGCCGGACGGCCTTCGATCTTGCGAAGGCCAAGGAGCGGGCCCATATCCTGGAAGGGCTGATCATTGCCCTTGACCGGATCGACGAGGTGATCGCCGTGATCAAGGCCTCCGGGAGCCCCGCGGAGGCGGCCGCCGCCCTCTGCAGCCGGTTCGGCTTGAGCGATCTCCAGGCAAAGGCGATCCTGGAGATGCGCCTCCAGCGCCTGACCGGCCTTGAACGGGAAAAGATCGACGCGGAATACACCGAGATCTCCGCACTGATCCACAAGCTTCAGGGAATCCTCGACGACCCGCAGAAGGTTCTCGACGTGATCGTCGAGGAGCTCACCGAGATCCGGGCGCGTTACGGCGACGAGCGGCGAACCGAAATCGTCATCAGTTCCGAGGATATCAACATCGAGGATCTGATCGTCGAGGAGGACATGGTCGTTACCGTTTCCCACGCGGGATACATCAAGCGCAACGCGGTGAGCCTTTACAAAAGTCAGCGGCGCGGCGGCAAGGGCAAGATCGGCATGGGGACGAAGGAGGAGGATTTCGTCGAGCGCATCTTCATCGCCAACACCCATCACTACGTCTTGATCTTCACGAGCAAAGGGCGCCTCTACTGGCTGAAGGTCTACCTGATTCCACAGGCCGGGCGCGCCGCCAAGGGAAAGGCGATCGTCAACCTGATCAACCTGACCGAAGGGGAGCGCGTCGCCGCCGTGCTTCCGGTGCGCGAGTTTTCCGGGGACAGGTCGGTGGTCATGGTGACCCGCCTGGGGACGATCAAGAAGACGGAGCTTTCGGCCTTCTCCAATCCGCGTGCGGGAGGGATCATCGCAATCTCGATCGATGAGGGGGATGAATTGATCGATGTCCAGCTCGCCCTCGGGAACCAGGACATCTTCCTCGGGACCCGGAAAGGAAAATCGATCCGCTTCAGGGAGGACGACGTCCGCGACATGGGCCGGACGGCCCGCGGCGTCCGGGGGATCAGGATGGCGGCCGATGACCGGGTCATCGGGATGGAGATTCCGACCGAAGGAAACACGATCCTCACCGTCTCCGAAAAAGGGTACGGCAAAAGGACCGACATTGCCGAATACCGCCTCCAGACCCGTGGCGGCAAGGGGACGATCAACCTGAAGACCGTTCCCAAGGTGGGCGACGTCTCGGGAATTCTCCAGATCTCCGGCAGCGAGGACATCATGCTGATCAGCGACGCGGGCCGGATCGTCCGCATGCGCGCCGAGGAGGTGCGTGTCATTCACCGGAGCACCCAGGGTGTGCGCCTGATCGACCTTGATGAAAACGAAAAACTGGTCGGAGTCGCCCGCGCCGAACGGGAGGAAGACCGGGAAAACGGCGTGGCGCCGGAGGATCTCCTGGAGGATGCGGGTCCGGAGCAGGAAACCCTTCCGGAGATCGGTCCCGTGGAGAAAGAAGGCCAGGAATGAAATTTTTCCGGCGATGGGTTCTCGGCTTGAACGTGTTATTCGTTTGGTGAAAAAATGGCCGGTTGCGGCTGCCGTGAAGCGGAGGAAACCGCCGCGCTGGAACGGCGGGTGCTCTGGACGCTGCTCGCCATCAACGGGGTGATGTTCGTTGTCGAAGCCTTCGCGGGCTGGATCGGTGAATCCACGGGATTGATGGCCGACTCGCTCGACATGCTCGCCGACGCGGCCGTTTACGGCATCAGTCTCCACGCCGTTGGCCGGCCCTTGATCGTCAAGACCCGGGCGGCTTCGATCAGCGGCTTTCTTCAACTCTTGCTCGGCGCGGGGGTTGTCGCCGACGTCGGACGGCGATTCCTGTTCGGGAGCGAGCCGGAAAGCGTTCTGATGATCGGCGTCGGTTTCACGGCCCTGTTGGCCAACATCGTCTGCCTGCGCCTCATCTCCCACCACCGCGAGGGCGGTATCCACATGCGCGCCTCCTGGATTTTTTCCCGAAACGACGTGATCGCAAACGCCGGCGTGATTCTCTCCGGCACCCTCGTGGCGTTCTTCGGGAACCGCCTGCCGGACCTGGCGATCGGGGCGATGATTGCCGCGGTCGTGATCAAGGGCGGTTTCGACATCCTGCGGGAAGCCCGCGAGACCCGAGCCGAGGCCTGATCCGTTTTTGCTCCGTCCGCTGTTTTTGATCCGGAAGGGACAGAAGCGCGGCGTTTGAAATCGGAATCCCGATCTCCCGTCCCCGATGCCGCCCTCTCGGCATATGACAGCGGAATAACAAGAGAAAATGGAATTTCTTGATTTCCCGCGATACACCTTGACGGGGGAGCATGGTGTCGCTATACTCCCCCTCCCCGGGGCGGTTTCTTTTGGTCGGCGCGTTTTCCGCGGCTCCGCGCCAACGGACGGTTTCGATTGAAATGAACTCGCCGGGAATACCTGAGAGGTGAATGTAATGCAGACAGAAATCCAGACGATTGAATCCAGGAGCGGGCAGGTACGCGAATCGAAAAAGAAGGAGGTCCGCCGACTGCTGGAAGATCTCTACCGCATGGAGCCCAACACGGTCGGCAAGATCATCAACACCTTTTTCGAACATGATTTCCTGCCGAACTGGTATTTCCATTCGAACCGCGCCGAGGACGTGGCCAGCGATCTGTTCATCGTCAGTCAGCTTCTCTCCGCCAAGGACGAATACCTGACGCACACCAGTCTCGACGGCAAAAAGATCACCTATTTCCTGAACGTGGGTCGCGATTTTCCCGGGAAGCTCAAAACCATTCTGGGCCAGAACGGCACGATGGACATCGTTTCCTACGACTCGATGAAGACCCGTTCGGGCATCCGGCTCATCACCATCGAAAAGGCCGGCGCGGAGAAGATGACCATGAGCCGGGACGAAGAAGCCGCCGCCGCGCGGCTCATAGCCGAGCTCCGGCAACGGGCCGCCGCGCAGGGCCATTGCTGCGTCGAGGAGTTCATCGCCGCACTGCCGGCGAACTATCTTCACGAGGAGGTCAACAGCTTCGCCGTTCCCCGGCGCATCTTCCGGCACGGCTTCATTTTTGAGCAGGTCCGTGCCGGCGGAGGGGTCTACGTCGGACGGGAGAGCACCGAGGGGGAACGGGGTGAGCCGAGCGAGCGACTTTCCGCGCGCGAGACCCGCTTCCACCTCGGTTTCGAGGAGCCCGAAATCGATTTTATCCTCGAGGTGCTCGAGGTGCTTCGCGGCCTCGACATCAACATGAATCGTTCCTACTACGACCGCTTCAACCCGCCCCCGGGCGGCGGGGCGGCCGTGGGAATCATGACCTTCTATCTCGATCCCTCCGTGGAGGTTTCTCGACTGGAAAAGGCCCTGGCCGGGATGAAGAGGCGAGGCGGAGAGGCACGGGCGGAGGGGGGAAGACTCCTGGCCGACATCGAGTCGATTCTGCGCAGCCTGAGCCGGCGCGATCTCTCCCCGGAGGAGACCGCCGCTCTGCTTGCTCGCCTGCGCGCCTACACCAATGTCAACGCCGATACCGGAAACACGGCCGAATTCAAGAACTTTCTCCTCAATGCGCTGAGCGACTTCTTGGAAGCAGCCGATTCGCTCGGCGTGTCGGACAGTCCGCTTATCATGCGATGTCTGCTTGGATTCGACGCCTTTGAGGAATTCTGGGTGGACACCAAACGCGGTCAGCGAATCCTGGTCACCGAGGGTTTCCGGACGCGCCACAACACCGCCCGCGGGACGGCCAAGGGTGGTTTGCGGATCGATCCGATCGTTGAATTCTCCGAAGTGGCGGCCCTGGCTTTCATGATGACCTGGAAGTGCGCCCGTTCGAAGGTTCCGTTCGGCGGCGGAAAAGGCGGCCTCAAGCTCAACCCCCGCGATTTCAACGATGCCCGTCTCGATTATTCCGAAACCCTCACCAACTTCGGTCGCTCGCTCTTTTTGGTCACCGGCCCGATTCGCGATGTGCCGGCCGGCGACGTGGGCTGCGGTCCGCAGGAGATCGGCCTGCTCTTCGAAGGATTCAAATCGGCGCTGCACGATCTGGCCATGATTGCCTACGGGCTGAAGAACAATGTCGCTTTTCTCGGAAACAAGGTGCTCACCCTTGCCGACGCCCGCGCCATCCTGAGCGAAAACTTCGCTGTGGACTGGCGCGACGAACGGATCCTGCGGGAGATGGTGATGAACGAGGGTTATCTCGAACTGGTGGCCGCTCCACAGATCACGGGCAAACCGCGCATGGGAATCCAGACCCGCAACGGCGCGACCGGGCGGGGTCTTCGTTATGTCCTGTTGGCCGCCGTGACCCGCCTCTATCTGGACGGCCGCTGGAAGCCGGTTGCGGAGCCGACGGCCGAGGAAAGGCTTCTCCTGGAGAGTCTGGCCGGGGTGAATGAGAGCGCCCTGTTGGCGGCGGCGGGTCGTGAGGGCGGCGCCGGACCGATTGCGGACGATACCTGGCGGAAACTGGACGAGGAGGTTTTCCCGAAGCTGCTCCGCGACAAGCGGATCATCGTGCAGGGATCCGGAAAGGTCGGCGGTTCCTTCATGGAGGAAATGGCCCGCTATCCGGTGATCTTTGCGGCGGTGGCCGATCGGGACGGCGCCTTGGTCGGTCACCTGGATCCGGCCGAGCTGACCCGGGCGGCCCGGAGTTTCGGAACCGTGTTCGGCTGCGAAAAGGGTGTGGAAAAGAGAATTCCCGGAGCCGAGGAAGGCAAGGCCGTGCTGGAATACGACTGCGACATCCTGGTTCCCGCGGCCCTGGAGAACGCCATCACCGCGGCCAACGCCGAAAAGGTTCGCGCAACGCTGGTCGTCTGCGGCGCGAACGGTCCCAACACGACCAAGGCGGAGAGGATTCTCCACCGGCGAGGCGTGGCCGTCGTGTATGATTTTCTGGCCAACGGCGGCGGGGTGATCGCCTCCTATTTCGAGTGGCTGCGGAACTTGGCGGAAAGGCGCCGCTACGAAGCCGAAACGATCCGGGGCGAACGGTTCCGGGTGGAGGACCTGGCTGGGTTCGTGATGCCCGAATTCCGTTCCCGGATCCTCTCCATTCTGCGGGAACCGGAGTCCCCGGCGGCAACGGAGGCCTGGAACACCGTGCTGCGCGATATCATGATCGCCGCCGTGAACGACGATTACTCGGAGGCCGTCCGGGACGGCGTTTCGCTCAAGACGGCCGGATACACCGCCGCGATCCTGCGCGTTTTGGCCGCGGAACTTTTGCGCACTCCGCAATCCGAGCGACCGGGATGGATTGCCGGGATGAAGCCTTCGACACGCCGTCGTCTGGCGCGCAGCCTTCGCCATCCGGAGGCGACCCTGACCGACCCAGGCGCCGCGTTGTTGGCGGAGCGGGTCGAGGCGGGACTGTAGACGCGGCGTCATCCCGATCGTTTTGCCTTTACGGCAATGACGGACGGGGAAAAATTTCCGGGATCTTGAGAGGGAAAGGGGGAAGGAAAAATGAAAACGCTTTTGGGATTGTCCCTGGTTGGTGTGATGTCGCCGGCCATGGCCGCCGGGGGGTTCGAAACGGATGTCCTGCCGACGGCGGCGGGGGATTTGAAAATCACCTTCATCGGTCATTCATCGCTGTTGTTCGAGTTCGGCGGGAAGGTGATCTACAACGACCCGGTCGGCCAGTATGGGGATTTCTCGAAACTTCCGAAGGCGGATCTGATCCTGGCGGCCCATGAACATGGGGATCACTTCGATCCGGAAACGATCAAAAAAATTGGCAAAGCCGGGACGAAAGTGGTCATGACCCCGCTGTGCGTCGGACGGGTGAAGGACGGCATCGTGCTGAAAAACGGGGAAGAAACGACCGTCGACGGGATCCGGATCGAGGCGGTTCCGGCCTACAACCTCGTCCATATGCGGAGTCCCGAAGTGCCCTATCACCCCAAGGGGGTCGGAAACGGTTACATCCTGACCTTCGGCGGCAAACGCGTTTACATCGCCGGCGATACGGAGAACATCCCGGAGATGAAAAAGCTCGGACGGATCGATATCGCCTTTCTTCCGATGAATCTTCCCTACACGATGACTCCGGAGATGGTGGCCGACGCCGCGCGAATGATCAAACCGGCGATCCTCTACCCGTACCACACGACGGACACGGACGTCTCCCGACTCCAGCCCCTGCTGAAGGGGGAGAAGGGGATCGAGATCCGGATCCGCAGGATGCCCTGAGGGCGTTTCACTTCAGCGCTCCGATGGCCGTGATGCCGATTTCCAGTGCCGCCTTTGGCCGGGGCGAGAGGGATGCGCTGTTTTCGGATTGGCGATGAGGGGATCGACGGATGGGGTACCGGATCTTCGACCATACGGCCGATCTGGGCGTGGAGGTGAACGCCGCCACGCGGGAGGAGCTCTACGGGGGCGCCGTCGTTGCCCTGTTCGACCTGCTCACGGAACCATTGCTGGTCCGGCCGGAAACCGTCCGTGAGTTGGTCGTTGACGGCAAGGATCCGGCCGATCTGCTTGTCAATTTCCTGCGCGAAGCCCTCTATCTGTGGAACGGGGAGGGATGGCTCGTCAAGACGTGCGCCGTCCGCCGGGCCGACGCCCGGCAAGTGACCGCCCTTCTGCACGGAGAGTCCTTCGATCCGTCCCGCCACCGGATCAAAAGGGAGATCAAGGCGGTTACCTACCACGAAGCGACGGTGGAGCCAGGCGGGGACGGATGGAAGGCCCGCATCGTGTTTGATGTCTGAGCACGATGGTGAGAGCCTTGCATTTTCAGCAACGGCGGGGAGATGATGTCTGAAGGCCGCTTTCGGAAGATCGACGAGTGGCGGTGGGAGATTCCGACGACCGGCGGAATGCGGGTTCCCGGACGGATCTATACCAGCGACAAACTGATGAAGGGGATGGGGGCCGACGAGGGGCCGCGGCAGGTCGCAAACGTCGCCCACCTGCCCGGGATCGTCTCGGCGTCGCTCGCGATGCCGGACATGCACTGGGGCTACGGTTTTCCGATCGGCGGCGTGGCGGCCTTTGATCTCGAAGAGGGGGTCGTCTCCCCCGGCGGCGTCGGGTATGACATCAACTGCGGCTGCCGTCTCCTGACCACGCATCTTCGCCTCTCCGACGTCCGGGACCGCATCCCGGGGCTTGTCACGGCCCTCTTCCGGAACATCCCGTCGGGTGTCGGCTCCCGGGGCCCGTTGAAATTGTCGGCGAAGGAGGAGAAGCAGGTATTGGCCGAGGGCGCGGCCTGGGCCGTTCGGCAGGGATACGGAACGGCGGCGGATCTGGAGGCGACCGAGGACGGCGGGGTCATGGCGGGGGCCGATCCGGAAAAGGTCAGCGAGCGGGCGCTGGAGCGGGGACGGGACCAGCTCGGGACGCTCGGATCGGGGAACCACTTCCTCGAAATCGAGACGGTCGAGGAGATCTTCGACGTATCCGCCGCCGCGGCCTTCGGCCTCGAAACAGGGCAGATCTGCGTCATGATCCATAGCGGCTCCCGGGGGCTCGGCTACCAGATCTGCGACGAGTCGCTGGCCCGGATGGTGAAACACGCCGGTGAAACCGGAATCGATCTGCCCGACCGGCAGCTCGCCTGCGCGCGACTGAACTCCCCCCGCGGCCGGGATTATCTTGCGGCGATGGCCTGCGCGGCGAATTACGCTTGGGCGAACCGGCAGATGCTGATGCACCGGACCCGTGAGACCTTCGCGAGGACGCTCGGGATGGGGCCGCGGGAGCTCGGGATGCGGCTGCTCTACGATGTCTGCCACAACATCGCGAAGATCGAGACCCTGCCCGTGGAGGGGAAGGAGGTCCGTCTCTGCGTGCACCGGAAGGGGGCAACCCGCGCCTTGCCGCCGGGTCATGCGGCGGTGCCTCCGGCCTATCGGAAGAGCGGGCAGCCGGTGCTCATCCCCGGGGACATGGGGACGGGATCCTATGTGCTTGCGGGGACGCAGAAGGCCTTCAACGAGACCTTCGGGAGCACCTGTCACGGCGCGGGCCGGGTGATGAGCCGGACCCAGGCGGTCAAGTCCTGCCGGGGACGGTCGATTCCGCGGGAAATGGCGGAACGGGGCGTCATCGTGATGTCCTCCGGAAAGGGGACGCTGACGGAGGAGATTCCCGAGGCGTACAAGAATCTGGATGAAGTCGTCGAGGTGGTTCACCGGGCGGGTCTCTCCCGGAAAGTGGCCAAGCTGCGCTCCCTGGGCTGCATCAAAGGGTGAAGGTTTCCGATCCCTATGAGGTGTAAAGCCTCTCCCCCGGCAGCACGGTCAGGCCTTTTTGCCGGAGGACCTCGATGGCCTGGTCCGGGGCGTCGAACCGAAAAATCATCACGGCGTTCTGGCCGCTCCGCTCGACGAAGGCGTACATGTATTCGACATTGACGCCGCTGCCGGTGAGCGCAGCGAGGATCCCGTGGAGGCCGCCCGGACGGTCCGGGACCTCGACGGCCACGACGTTCGTCCGGCTGAACCGGAAGCCGTTTTCCTTCAGAACGCGGGATGTCGCTTCCACGTCGTTGACGATCATGCGGAGAATCCCGAAATCAGAGGTATCCGCCAGTGTCAGCGTTCGGATGTTGATCCCGGCGTCCTTTAAAATCCGCGTCACCTCCTCCAGCCCGCCCGGCCTGTTTTCGAGGAATATGGATATCTGTTCCACCTTCATCGTTCAAATCTCCTTCCCGTTCGTTCCCATCGGTTGCCGGTGAAAATGGGGGACAATACTATTTTCGTAGATCAAATCCGGCGCTTGTCCAAAACTCGGCCCGCCTTGCCCTCGGACCGCTGGAGGGTTTTGGGTTCCACCAGCTTGACCTTGGCGGACACCCCGAGATAATCCTTGATGTCCTTGACGATCCGCCGTTCCATGTTCTGGAGAACCTTGACTTCGTCCGCGTTGGCAAAGATCTGTTCGCCGACCTCCACCTGAATTTCGAGGGTGTCGAGATTGCCGGCGCGGTCGACGATGAGCTGGTAGTGGGGTTCCACCCCCTTGATGGCCAACAGGATCGCCTCGATTT
>JAQTRB010000281.1 GCA_028712015.1 Syntrophales bacterium | reverse complement strand
TACAATGAGTATCCCGGCGGCGTTTGGAAGGAGATTTTCATCCATCCCCGCCATGCCTTCGGCGTCCTGATTCAAATCGCGGAATTCCAGGCCGCCGACTGGTTGTCGGAAAAAGTAAAACTCCCGGCGGAAACGCGGTGGCGGATTGACAGGACGGAAGCCGGTGCGACCCTGATATTTTCCCATCCCGGAGGCGGCAAAGTGACCCTGGACATGGATCGGGAAGAGCTGAAACAACTGTTGACCTCTATAGACAACGTTTTAGCGAAAGATGGCAGAGGCTCCTCGGGCGGCATGACAGAAACCGGCGAACGGTTGCCATGGTGAAACGTTCGAAAAACAATCCTTTTGTGATAGGGGGTAGGGACGATACATTGGTTCGCATCGCCCCTCCCTCCATACCGGAATAGGGAATCTCCCGCATCCGGCTCTCCAGTCGGTGGTTTGCCTCATTGAGAGAAGGTCGTTGAGGCGAAAGACAGGAAAACGTCCCGGTTCAGCGGCCGATATGCCGTCCGCTGAACCGGTTGTTGGCTGACTTTTATTCGCCGCCCTCTCGGAAATCCTCGAAGGCATTCATGCGACGATCAGGCGAGATCGAAGCGGTCAAGGTTCATAACTTTGTTCCACACCGCGACAAAGTCGCACAGGAACTTCTCCTGAGAGTCCTTGCAGGCGTACACTTCCGCAACAGCCCGGAGCTGGGAGTTGGAACCGAAGATGAGGTCCACGCGGGTGCCGGTCCATTTGAGCTTGCCCGTCTTGCGATCACGCCCTTCAAACACATCCCCCTCCTTTGAGGCCGCCTTCCAAGCCGTTCCCATATCGAGCAGGTTCACGAAGAAGTCGTTGGTGAGCGCCCCCGGCCGTTTGGTGAAAACGCCGTGCGGGGACCTGCCGAAATTGGCGCCCAGCACGCGCAGACCGCCGATGAGCACGGTCATCTCCGGCGCGGTCAGCGTCAGCAATTGAGCCCGGTCCAGCAGCAGCTCCTCGGCCGATACGCTGTATTTGGCCTTCTGGTAGTTGCGGAATCCGTCGGCTTTCGGTTCGAGCACCGCGAAAGAAGCCGTGTCGGTTTGCTTTTGCGAGGCGTCCATGCGACCCGGCGCGAAGGGAACCGTCATTTTGTAACCGGCATTTTTCGCCGCCTGCTCGACGCCCGCGCAACCGGCCAAGACGATCAGGTCGGCCAGCGATATCTTCTTGTCGCCTGTCTGTTCCTTGTTGAAAGCTTTCCGGATGCGCTCCAGGGTTCTGAGCACTTTGGCCAGCCGGGCCGGTTCGTTGACTTCCCAGTCCTTCTGCGGCGCCAGGCGGATGCGGGCGCCGTTGGCCCCGCCGCGCATGTCGGACCCGCGGAACGTGGAAGCGGCCGCCCAGGCGGTTGAAACGAGCTCCGAGACGGATAGACCCGAAGCCAGGATTTCGCTCTTGAGGGACGCGGCGTCCCGTTTGTGGATCAGCTTATGATTGACGGCCGGGATGGGGTCCTGCCAGATCAACACTTCTTTAGGCACTTCCGGCCCAAGATAGCGTGAGCGGGGGCCCATGTCGCGGTGGGTCAGCTTGAACCACGCCCGGGCAAAGGCGTCGGCGAATTCCTTGGGGTTCTTCAGGTAACGCCGCGCGATGGGCTCGTAGATCGGATCGAAGCGAAGCGACAGGTCCGCCGTCGTCATCATCGGCCGGCGTTTCTTCGCCGGGTCGTGCGCATCGACCACCATGTCCTCTTTGGCCACGTCCTTGGCCAGCCATTGATTCGCGCCGGCCGGGCTCTTGACCAGTTCCCACTCGTATTTGAACAGCACCTTCAGATAGCCCATGTCCCAGGTGGTCGGGTTGGGCTTCCAGGCGCCCTCGAGGCCGCTCGAGATCGCATCGCCGCCTTTGCCGCTCCCGAAGCTGCTCTTCCAGCCGAGGCCCTGCTCTTCGATGGGCGCGGCTTCCGGCGCCGGGCCGACATGGGTTGCGGGTCCCGCGCCATGGCATTTGCCGAACGTATGGCCGCCGGCGACCAGCGCGACGGTCTCTTCGTCGTTCATCGCCATTCGCGCGAAGGTCTCGCGGACGTCGCGGCCGGAGGCGACCGGATCGGGGTTGCCGTCCGGACCTTCCGGATTCACGTAGATCAGTCCCATCTGCACGGCTGCCAGGGGATTTTCGAGATCGCGGTCGCCCGAGTATCGGCTCTTGGGTTTGTCGCTCGTGGCCAGCCATTCCTCTTCACTGCCCCAGTAGATGTCCTCCTCCGGTTCCCAGACGTCCCCGCGCCCGCCGGCAAATCCGAAGGTTTTGAAGCCCATCGACTCCAACGCACAGTTTCCGGCGAGGATCATCAGGTCGGCCCAGGAGATTTTCCTGCCGTATTTCTGCTTGATCGGCCAGAGCAGACGGCGCGCCTTGTCGAGGCTCACATTGTCGGGCCAACTGTTCAGCGGCGCCAAACGTTGGGAGCCGGATCCCGCGCCCCCGCGACCGTCGCCCATGCGGTAGGTGCCGGCGCTGTGCCAGGCCATCCGGATGAAGAGGCCGCCGTAGTGACCCCAGTCGGCGGGCCACCAGTCCTGCGAGTCGGTCATCAGCGCATAGAGGTCCTTTTTGACGGCCGCCAGGTCGAGTTTCTTGAACTCCTCCGCGTAGTTGAACGACTCGCCCAGCGGATTGCTCTTCCTGTCCTGCTGATGGAGAATCCTGAGGTTCAACTGGTTCGGCCACCAGTCCCGGATCGATTTACCGCCGCCGGAGACGGGGCTGCTTGTCCTGCCCGTGACCGGGCACTTGCTCTCTTCCGTCATGATGTTTACTCCTTTCTTTATGTTTAAAAACCCTCAGAAACGGCGCTTGCGCGGTTCTCCTGCGGGAGAAGCGCTGTCCCGATTTTTGCTGCAGTCCCGACAGTAGCCGTAATATTCGCGGCGGCTGCCGGTGATGACAAAACCCGTCGTCTTTGCCACATTCATCCGGTCGACGTACACGGGGGCTTCGTAATCGATGATCCTTCCGCATCGGTCGCAGATGAGATTGATGTGCTCGTCGAGGTTGCCTTCGCAGCGGTCTTCCCTTTCGTCAAACTCGAGCGCCTTGATGATGCCGCAGCGGATGAATTCTTTGATCGTGGCGTAGG
>JAQTRB010000280.1 GCA_028712015.1 Syntrophales bacterium | reverse complement strand
ACGGCCCCGCAAATGACGAGATCGGCCATTCCCTGGGCGATGAACATCGCCCCGAGGATCAGTGAACTGCTCCCGGTGGCGCAGGCGGTCACGATCGAAGCGATGGGTCCGGTCGCCCCGGTGGCGATGGCGACCTTGCCGCCCACCATGTTGATGCAGGAATTGGGGTTCATGAACGGGGGAGGAAGTTTTCCCGTCGCCGTCAGCACGCGATCCGCGTCGATCAGCGCATCCAGCCCGCCGATCGCGGAGCTGAACGTGACGGCCGTCCGGGGGGCGAGCTCCGGCGTGATGTCGATCCCCGACCGTGCAAGGGCGCGCAGAACCACGAGCAGCGCATGCTTGAAGACGGGGGAGGTCCAGTGGGCCATTTCGCGGGGCCGGAGAAACGGATACGGCGCGGTATCGATCTCGGGCACCTGGCCGGCGATCCGGACCGGAAATCCCTGGCGAAGCGGGAAGCGGGTCAGCGCCGACACGCCGCTCTCTCCCGCCTCGGCCCGGCGCCACTGTTCTTCCAGCTCCGTTCCCAGCGGCGACACGCAGTCATATCCGAGAATGACGGGCTTTTTATCCATATCCATAATGCATTCCCTGCCTGAAGGCTGTTCAAAAATGGCCGGATGCAAGGCCCCCGAAACCCTGAGCCGTGAGACGTACTGGCTGGTACGTTGAACGGTGAAGGCTGAGAGAAACACCGCAGACGGCTATTTTTCAACAGCCTGCCGGATCTACCAGGGGATGAAGCGGTAAAGCTTGGCGAACATCTCGTAGACCTCGATCCAGTTCTGGAGATCCTTCGCCGACCGCATGTGCGCCCTTTTGTTCACCATCACCCAGCTCATGTGGGCGGCGCCGTCCTTGCAGGTCGTGCAGTCGCGGGTGGCCGACGTGCAGCAGCGGTGCATCGTCTTCAGATCGGCCGCCCAGCGGATGAAATGGATGAGGCGCTTCGGGCGAGGGGCGCGATTGTCCAGCGGTTCCGTCACGGAGGGGCATTCGCTCCACGAAAAGGGCCGGCCCAGCATCCGTCCGGTCGTGATGATCTCGTGATAGTAGCGACAGGAGATGACGGTCTCGGGATAGCGATCGAGCATCGCGTCCATTTCGCCGCGGATATCGGAGAGCTGAGAGGGAGTCCAGGAAAATCCGTCCACCCCTTCGTCATTCGACAGCAGTTGCATGTGAACCTTGAGTCCGGCGTCGGCGATCTTCCGGATCACGCGCTCCGTCCGTCCAAGCTGGCGCGGTGTGATGGTGTAGAGGTAATAGGCATCGGGGTCGCCCGCGTAGTTCCGGCTGGAAACGGCAAAGGCGTCCTTCCCCCGGAGAAGTTTTTCGTCCTCCTCGTCGCCCCAGAGGGAGATGCCCACCATCATCCCGGGAAACCGATCCCGCGGAATCTTGATCAGACCGTTGGTGGCGCAGTACGTGGGAAGTCGCTTGTAGAAGGCCTCGACGCGGTCGAGATAGAGCGTCGGCTCCCCTCCGATCAGGATGGCCAGGTTGACACCCCGCTTCTGTTCCCGTTCCACAAATTCTTCCCACCGCGCCGGATCCTCTTCTTCCGGGGCGGCCTTGTGTTCATCGGAGGAAAAGAAAAAACACCCCTTGCAGCGCAGGTTGCAGCGGTTCGTGACATCATAGATGGAACTGCGGATATTCAGACGGGATATCGCCTTGTATCGCTCGTACCAATCCTTATCCAACAGCGTACTGACCGTTTGCATCGTTATCTCTTTCTAATTTCCGAGCACCCCGGAGGAGAGATCATCTCCGCACAGAGATTCTCCCCCTTTTCATATCCCGTGACCCAGACGGCCAGGTAGGTATCGACATAGTCCAGCCAGGACCGGAAGATCCAAGGATCCGATCCATGCCGGTACAGCCTGGCGGTCACCACGGCGCTTCCCGCCGCATAATGCCGGCAGTCGCCGCAATCCGTATCGGGCACGCAGCAGGCCGCGGCCCGATCCCAGGTCAGGTCGGCCCGGAACTGACGGAAGGAACGTCCCAGGCCGATCTCCGTCGAGGCGTTCATCCGGGGATAGGAACAGCCGTACAGATCGTGAAGTCCCCGTTCCTGGGTATGGGCGACGGCTCCGTAGGGAGAGAACAGGACGCGCCCGGGATGCCGGGCCATCATCTCCCCCATCATCTCGCGGGTGCGGACCAGCGAACCCGAGTCGTGACGGAGCGGCCCCGAATAACCGACCGGCGAGGAAAATACGTTGAAGGTGATCCGGCAATCGGCGGCCGCAAGCGTATCGGCCACACCGGCCGCCTCGTCGATGTTCTCCCGGGTAAAGGTGTAGACGAAAACGGCCCGGGGATCTCCGCGGTAGTTTTCAATCTGCCGGCTCAGCAGTTCCGGGGACTGTCGCACGCGAAGGCTGGTGGCGTCATTCCCCCAGACGGAGATATGAATCTTGTATCCGACGGCGGGATCGATCCGGCGGACGCCGTTGGTGGCGATGCATCCGAGAGGCATCTCGCCAAAACAGACTTTCAGAAGCTCGGGAACCAGGGAAGGTTCGGCGCCCGCCAGGACGACATAGGTGATGCCGCGCGCCTTCTCCGCCCGCATGAGCGTGCGCCACGCCCCCGGGTCCCCATTTTCTCCGGCAAACTGCTTTTCGCCCTCATAGTAATAGCAGCCGTCGCAGCGCAGATTGCAGCGGTTGCTCATGTCATAGGTGGATTCCCTGAGAAAGAAGTATTTCCGAACCTTTTCCCAGCGGGCTCTCACCTCCGGATCCGCCAGCAGCTCGGAAAATTTCCATCGCCGACGGACCGGTTCACATTCTGCGTCGCCATGCCGAGCAGGCGCAACGAACGGTTCCGCTGCCGTCTTTTCACTCGCGGCCGGATTCAGGTCATCCCGCATGCATCCTCTCCGAGGCCTTACTTCACTCCCGTATCTTTCACAATTTTCAGGAATCATTATCCTTTCGTCCATGCAGACGGGATTGCACATATTCGGCGATCAGGCGAACGGTTTTCAATTTCGGATAGTCGTCCTCGTCAATGAAGATGCCGTATTCGTCCTGCAGAACCAGAGCGACGGTGGCCAGGTCCATACTGTCCACACCGAGTTCGTCCACCAGATCCATATCGGGATCGAACG
>JAQTRB010000279.1 GCA_028712015.1 Syntrophales bacterium | reverse complement strand
TTGATCTTGATCGAACAACGAGACGCATCCGATGACGCAAGCGGCCGGCGATTGGTTCTCCTCGCCCACCTGGCCGCGCTCTTCCATGACATCCGACGATCGGAGAAAAACCATGCCGAACAGGGCGCAGACGCGGCGGCCGGAATTCTCGCCTCATTTCCGATCCGGGACGACGAGTGCGCGGAGATCGCCGGCGCCATCCGGAACCATGAGGCCTTTCATCCTTTCCGGGTTGAGGAGGGCGCCGACGCGAGGCTTCTTTCCGACGCCCTCTACGATGCGGACAAGTTCCGTTGGGGACCGGACAATTTCACGGAAACCCTCTGGGCAATGGTCATCTCCCGCGGCATCCCGCTCCGGACGATCCTGCCCCGTTTTCTGCGGGGGCTGGAGGGACTTCGACAGATCCGCGCCAGTTTCCGGACGGCGACGGGGCGTGAATACGGCCCGGATTTCATCGACCGTGGCCTCCTCATCGGCCAAAGGCTCTATGGGGAGTTGGCCGCCTGACCGGCTGTTGAAAGGAGAAAGGGATGACCAGATTCACCCTCAGAACGAACGCCCGGTGCGAAATGATCGACATCACGGACCGGGTGGCAATGCTGCTCAAGGAAAGCGGCATCCGGGACGGGAACTGCCGTGTCTTCGTCCCCCACACCACGGCGGCCGTGACAATCAATGAAAATGCCGATCCGGATGTTCCGCGGGACATCCTGGCCTCGCTGGATCGGATCGTTCCGCTTTCCGATCACTACCGGCACGCCGAGGGGAACGCCGCCGCCCACGTCAAGGCTTCCCTGCTGGGTTCCTCCCAGACGGTCTTCATCGAAAGCGGCCGTCTTGTCCTCGGAAGATGGCAATCGCTTTTCTTCTGTGAATTTGACGGCCCGCGGACGAGGGAGGTTCTGATCGGTTTGACGGCGGAATAATCCCCCGGAGGGGATCCCTCCGGGGGAACAAACGCCGGACTATTCGGTCCGGACGGCAATCTTCTTGACCTCGGCCTGCGGAGCCTTGTGCAGGGTCAGCTTCAGAACCCCATTTTTCACGACCGCAACGATCCGCTCCCGATCCACCTCGTCGGAGATGGTAAAGCTGCGTTCATAATCGCCGAAATCATACTCGGAATAGGCGATGCTCCGGCCCGGACAGTCCTGCGGCTCGACCGTTCCCGTGATCGTCAGAATATTCTTCTCCAAAACCACTTCGACCGATTTTTCATCGATGCCGGGCATATCGGCATACATCATCATCGCATCGCCGGTTTCAATAATATCCACCTTGGGAACAAAAACCTTTCTGTTCCGGGTTCGCTCCATCTTCACCGGGGTCTGTGCCGGTTCTTTCTGATAATCTACCTTGTTTCCCATCGCCTCACCTCCCTACTCGCACTTTACCGCGACCTTCTTCGGTTTGTCCGCTTCCGCGCGCGGCAGCGTCACCCGAAGAATGCCCTTGTCATATTTCGCCTCGACCTTGCCCGCCTCCACATGAAATGGCAGCTGCAGGGAGCGGGTAAACCGGCCGTGGCTCCTTTCCTGACGGTGGTAGCTCTCGCCCCCCTTCAGCGCCGCCGCCTCACGGGCGCCGCTGATCGTCAACGTGTCTCCCACAACCGAGACATCCACCTTCTCCGGGTTCACGCCCGGAAGTTCCGCGGTTACGACCACATCGGACTCGCCCACCCAGGCGTTCACCGGAGGAACCTCGGGATTCAAGGGCTGTTCCAGTCCGGAAAAAACACGATTCATCTCCCGTTGCAGCCGCTGCATCTCCTGCAACGGATCCATCCTCCCGCCGAATCTCCATATTGCCGGTCCAAACATATCTTCACCTCCAAATCGTATATTCTTTAGGGATCGGATCGGCCGAACGTCAACAGCATGCGTCTCGGCCTTAGTAGATCCAACACAATGATAATGCTGCGATCTTACCGAATTCGGATTTAATATAGCCATCGATTTTGGGTTGTCAAGTCGGGGGCAGCCGAACAGTTTCGGGCTATGTGAAGCGGATCAAAAATGATCGGACGCCGGGCGTACAAGAACCGGAGAGCGGGTCAGTCATGGAAATCCGCCTGGCGGAGCGGTTCACGCGGCACGCAGAGAATGAATGCTTTGGATTGCAGGATGCCTTCCGGGCCAACAGTCCGTCAAGGATTGTAGAGTGGATCGGTCCCGCGAAGCAGACGGGACATCTCGGCATGGATCAGGCCGTTGGACGCCAGGAGGTGCGGCGAAGACAGAGAAAAGGACCCGCCGAACAGGTCGGTCACGATGCCTCCCGCTTCCTGAACGAGGAGGCAGCCAGCCGCTATGTCCCAGGGCATCAATTTCAGCTCCCAGAAGCCGTCGAACCGGCCCGCCGCGAGACAGGCCAGATCAAAGGCGGCCGATCCGGCCCGGCGGACCGCCTGGGCGTTCATGGACATCACCTCGAAATAATTGATGTTGTTGTTCCGGTCTTCCCTGAGATCATAGGGAAATCCGGTCGCCAATAGACTACGGGGCAGCTCCGCCGTCCGGGATACGGTCAGACGCCGGCCGTTCAGAAAGGCGCCCTCTCCCCTCTCCGCAATGAACAGTTCGTTCATCATCGGGTTGTAGACGGCACCGAGTCGGATCGTCCCTTCGCACTCCAGAGCGATGGAGACGCAGAAGACCGGATAACCGTGGGCGTAGTTCGTCGTTCCGTCCAGCGGATCGATGATCCAGCGAAAAGGGGACCCGTTTCCCGTCTCCGCGGACTCTTCCGCCAGGATGCCGTGTTCGGGATAACGGCTTCGGATCCGTTTGATGATCAGCGCCTCGGAAAGACGATCCGCTTCGGTGACCAGGTTGATATCTCCCTTGTACTCCACCGTATGACATTCGCCGATCCTCTCCCGGAGGAAACTTCCCGCCTCCCGGATGGTCTCCTCGATGAATTCCCGATACCGATCCATGGTTTTCCGCCTTTCCATCCAAATTTTGCGGGTCATCCCATCACAAAAAAAGACAAAAAACCAGCCCGAACTTTGGCGCTCCCGCGATCGACATCGTAGCACCCATTATCTTTCTGTTGCGCGTCCGCCGAAATGGTGCTAATGGTATCCATAGTTTACAAGAGGATAGGTGGCATGAACGAGGAGAAA
>JAQTRB010000278.1 GCA_028712015.1 Syntrophales bacterium | reverse complement strand
CAACAATTCCCGAATCCATACTATACTGAAAATGCCTCCGGCATTGTTCGCCATGAGGCATGAATCGGGTATCCAAAGGTCGAATCAGATTGTAGAATCAGTGTCTTAAGCAAGGGGTACCTGCCAATATGAAGAATAAACACTGCCAGCCGCACCCTCATTCTTAACGTTTATGCAATAAATTCTATTATCAACCATTCTCTGTGAAGTAATATCCGATATGCTACTTACTTCCTGCGGTGTGGTTTTACAAGAATATGTGCCATTTTCTATTGTAATAACCGGAGGCCACCCTGTAACGCTCACATATTTTGCCAGCAGTTCTTTCGGATATTGAAAAGTTATACCTTGATCATTGGTGATTGTCGTCCACAGATTAATACTTGAATTATTGTTATTTTCAGCAATAGTCCAAATTGTATAAAAACGACTATATTGGCGTCTGGTTAAAACAATGGTCTTGTCGGATGATTTATAAAAATATCCCGATCCCATTTGATCCGTATATTCATATCCACGGTCTTTCATAAAAGCTTCAATCGTCATGGGTCCGCCTTGGCTTTTAGTTAGATACCGATTGTCTGAGTCAGACAATTTAACAATATCTGATTTACCGAAAGTTAGTTGGGTGATGCCTTTAATTTGTGGCCAAGGATTACCTTCTTGGAAAATGACCGAAGAATATAAAGATAGAAAAATACCTGCAATCAAAGAGACTATAGCGAGGATAGGTAATAAAATCTTTTTATTTTTTATTAAATACTTAAAGATCATAATAGATTATTTTTCTCAATTTTTTTCAGCGCCTCCATGTAAATATTCTTGGAAGGTATTTATTTCATTTAACACATTTTTCGTTGGGACGATTTTTTTGGCGGAATTTTAGGACGCATCCATTGATTTTACCTGTTTACAATAAATTCAACAATAACATAAATAACCCAAAAAGATAAAAGTAAATACCCTTCATTTTTTGTGATCAACTTTCCTGTTTTCATAAACTTAAGCAGTATGAATGAGGATATCGCCATAAACACCCCTGTAATATAAACAATTTTAACTGGAAAGAAAAACGGACTAATTGTGGCCAAAATACCAACCACTATAGTAGCGTCTGCCAAAACCGATCCCAGAATATCGCCAACTGCCAATCCATCATCTTTTCGTTTTACAGCCTTTAAAGAAAAGAATAATTCTGGCATAGTCGTACCCAAACTTACAACAAGCATACCGATAAGAATAGGTGTTATTTTTAGAGTATGAGCCAGAGCAGTAGCTGAAGTTACGGTAAAATGCGAGCCAATCAATAGTAAAGCCATCGAGATAATTAAAAACAGAAGACTTTTATATTTTCCGTTGCCATTTCGTAAATTAGCAGATACACCAATCCCATTTTTAAATACCAAATAATAAAAAACTATACCTGCGATAATTAAGAATATACCTTCAATTCTTGAATAATGCCCATTTAAACCGAATAATAGTGGTAAAAGCAGAAAAAAAGGATATAGTCGAATATTTTTTAAAACCTTACTTTCTATTTTTATTCCTCTCCTAGCATATATGATTAGAATTGCAAATATCAAAGATAAATCAGCAATATTTGAGCCAAATAATGTACCAAGTCCGAATTCAGGAATACCGCCAATGGCAGAGTTAATTGAAATTAATGTCTCTGGTAGGATTGAAATAAACGCAACGATAATAAATCCCACAATATATTTTGAAATATTAAAACTCTCCGCCAATTTGGCTGAGTATTTTGTGGCCATTGTTGCACCTTTTATAACCATTAGCAGAGCGACTATAAAAATGAATAAACTGTTAATCATGAATTTATTTAAAAGTATCCAACTTGAGCGGTGCTTTTTCCGCTTTATTGATGATAAATTTACTTAAAATCATTCCTTTTTTCTTGCTCAAAACAATAAGAATTATTGTCGCTATTAAACCAAAAAACGAAATAATTCCAAACAAAGCGTTAAAACCCAGCTTGCTGGCAATAAAAGCGCCGATAGTGGCGCTGGAGGCCGTAGCGATGCCAACCCCGACATCTTCTAACGACCATTCAAGACCTACAATTTTTTTATCTATGTGATTGGTAAAGAGAATACGCCAAGCCGGAACCGCCATAGAGTTAGCAATTCCGTTCACTATCTGCAATACATAAATATGCCAAGAGGCGGATGACATGATGTAAAACAAAGGAATGATTGATATTAAAAAGGTGCCAATGATCATGAACGAATATTCGTCAATTTCACCTCTGATTTTATCCATCAGCCGGCTAAGTGGAACAACCATAATCACTCTGGTCAACCAGTAGCAAGACACGGCAAAACCGATAACTTCTATTTTATTTTCTATATTTTTAAGGACAAAGACGGCGAATATTGGGGCCAATAAACCGACGGCAAAAAAAAGAAAAAAGTCGGATAATATTAAAAAGCGGATTGTCGTGCTTATTTTATTTTTGTTTATCATATTATTCATAGTTGCCTTCGGCTTCGGGCTGGCGCAGTATTTTTTCGACTTTGATTTTTTTCTCTCCGCTCGGTGTTTTAAGATTAATGATATCACCGACGCGATATCCCAATAGAGCGCACCCCACCGGAGAAATCACTGATATCTTGCGTTGAGCAATGTCGGCATCCTCGGGAAAAACCAACCAATACTCAAGTTCCGCCCCCGAATCAACATCTGTAAAATTCACCAAGGAATTCATGGTGATGACATTGGCCGGTATCTTTTCTGGTTCGACAATTTCTGCCCTTTCAAGTTCCGAAAGTAAAGAACGGGTACTGTCGTTATCCAGCAACTTTTCATTTATCAACTTGATCAATTTTTTGTGATCGTTTTTTGTAATGTATATGTTGGTCATAGATTCTAAATTTAAAAAAACAACCGTTTTAAGTCGGTTGTTTTTGCTCAGGCGCTAAAAACAACCGACTAAGTGACGGTAGGAAAAGAAAGTGTGGCGTTTTTGTATATATTATGCAGAAACATATTAAATATATTATATCAAATCAGGCTAAAAATGGCAATTTTAAAACACCCGATGATGTTTTTATTTCATTAGAACATCAAACGAAACTTATCTATTGATATTTTTTATATCCATCTATCAAATATAAGA
>JAQTRB010000277.1 GCA_028712015.1 Syntrophales bacterium | reverse complement strand
GCCTTCCGGGGCAAGGGATATGGAAAGCGTCTCATCGCCCAAGCAACCGATCGCATGGCAGGGCTTCCCAACGTGGGTGTCGACGCGGTTTTGCCGATGGTCCCCGTCTATGAAAAATTGGGACTCAAAAGGGCCTATGGGACCGTACGCCACCGATTGCCCGCGGGAACCCTTCTTCCCGTGCGCCAGGCCCGACTTCTGGAAGCGGCGGACCTGGAGGAGTTGATCGCCTACGATGCCTCTGTCTTCGGCTTGTCCAGAGGCGCTTTCCTCAAGCGCTGGACCCGGAATTCCCGTGCTGACACGGCTGTGCTGCGCCGCAACGGTCGCATCGTGGGCTTTGGCGTGGTCCGCGATTGCTTGAGCGGTCGCAAGGTGGGGCCGCTTTTCGCAGATGACGAAGAGGCCGCCATCGATCTCCTGGGCGTGCTTCTCAGCCGGAAACCCGACCGGCACCACTATCTGGATCTGCCTGATCTGCCCGGACACGGCCGATCGCTCGTCACCGACGCGGCGTCCGATTTTTCCTGTATCCGCATGTACACGGGACTGTCGCCCAGGCAGGACGAAACCCGCGTCTTCGGCAACACGACCTTCGAGATGGGATAGAGGCCTGGAGCCGCTTCGGAGCGCCGCTTCATGCTCTGCCGCACAGGAAGGACTTATCGAAAAGGGTGGTTTCCGTGGGTGTAAGAAAACGGTTCATATGCCTGGCTGTTGCCATCTGTTTCATTTCCTCGGGCTGCGGACATCGGGAAAAGCTGTACCATGCGTCCCCGGTCTCTCTGCCGGGGATCACGGACAAAATGAATGCGGCCGGTTTCTGGATTAGCAGACACCCTTCCCCGGACAAGGAGATCCTTTCTCCAAGCGGAATCTGCGCCTTGAACGCGGAGATGGAAGCCCTCAAGATTACCCACAGGGTCATCAACATGAGACCCGTTTATTCGGGCGAACTGTTGAGGAACGACATTCGCTCACACATAACTTCCTTTTACGGCCGAGGCCTGTATCTTCGTGACGGACGCAAGGCAGGCCTGACATTCTATCGGGAAATCGAAAAGACCATAGGCCTGGCAAAAATCCCCGAAACCATCGATGTGGGATTCGGATTGCTCATACGTAACGCCGATGAGCGGATTATCCCCACGGAGGAAGGTCTGTATGCGAAGCCCGGTGATCTCTGTTTTGACGAGGTCCAGAACAGCGGCCTCGATATTGGTGCGGCCGTCGCTGTGATTTACAAAAGTACGGACGGCCTGTGGACATATGTCATCAACGATACGGATGCAGGATGGGTCAGGAGCGACAGGATTGTCCTCTCTTCCCTGGAGGACCTCAGGAGGCACAAGGATTCAAGCGTCCCAAAGGTCATCGTCACGGCGCGCAGGGCGGACATCTTTCTGGATGAGGCGCTCACGGAATACTACGATCATGCCCGTATGGGGACGCGCTTGACTCCTGGCGGCAGGGAGACAGCGGACATCTATGAGGTCACCCTGCCCGCAAGAGCCGCAAATGGCGAATATGCCCCTCTCAAGGGATATGTCAGGAAAAAGGACGTCTCGTCCGGATACCTGGCCTATACATCCAGAAACATTATAGACCAGGCCTTCCGGCTTCTGAGCGCCCCCTATGGATGGGGCGATAAGGGAGGCGGGCAGGACTGTTCCCGCTTTATACAGGAGATCTTTGCGACCGTCGGCGTTCTGATGCCGCGCAATTCCGGGCATCAGGCCAAGGTCGGACGCATCGTCGGCGAATATGCGCCTGGCGGCCATACCGTCGAGAAGACGCTGGCGCTGAAAAAAGAAGGCATCGGAGGCGTCACCATCCTCCAGCTAAAAGGCCACATCATGCTCTACCTGGGCGAGATAGACGGCAATCCCTATGTCATCCACTCTGTCTGGGGATATCGCGAGCCGGATTTGTTGGAAGACCGCGTCCGCGTCATCGGCCGGGTTGCGGTGACGGATGCCTCTCTGGGCGAGGGTTCGCAAAAGGGTTCGCTTCTTGAAAGGATTTTGACGATCCGAAACGTTGATAAAAGCAACGAGACGTCCGTGAACAGCGGACCCGAAAAATCGTGCACCACCGGCGATGGGCTGCGACCGGATGGGTGGATACACCCTCCGGCCTCCCAAACCGAAACGGTCAGACCGGCTTCGTGAAACCTTGCGATCCCGCCATTACAGCCGGAGAACCGATTTCAAACCGGACCGCCGATTCGGCCTTGACAGCTTCTTCGGCTTCCGGGTACATTCCGACCGTATTTTCTCGAACGAAACCCGTGGGGACAGCGATATGGATGTGGATACGAAACCCGATATCCCGAAACTCTGCCGGAAAATCGACACCACCGACTGGAAAGAGATCCCGGTCGAATACGGCGGCGAAAATCTGACGGTCCGCGTTCCCCCGAACTGTGCGACGATCGGCATGAAGGAGATCCCGGTCATCACGGATCCGCGGGCCGCCTTCGAAGAGGCTCTGCGCCGTCCGATCGGCTGTCCGCCGCTCGCGGAGATCATCCGGGGCAAGGGAAAGCCGGCGGAGGAACTCACCGCGGCGGTGACCGTCTCCGATATCACCCGTCCCGTGCCCTATCGCGGGCCGGATGGCCTTCTCCGTCCGCTTCTGGGGCGGCTGGAGGCGGAGGGGATTTCCCGGGGAAACATCAGGATTGTCATCGGAAACGGGATGCACCGGCCGAGCACCGCCGCGGAGCGGGCCGAAATGTTCGGCGAAGAAATCCTCGGGGATTATAAATTGATAGACCATGACTGCGAGGATCCGGGCTCGCTCACCTTTATCGGAACCAGCGCAACCGGCGGGGATGTGTTCGTCAACACCGACTTCCACCGGGCCGATCTCCGGATCGCCACGGGCCTCGTGGAGAGCCATTTCATGGCGGGTCTCTCCGGCGGGCGGAAGGCGATCTGCCCGGGCCTCGTCGACAAAAGGACCATCGAAAAGTTCCACAGCCCCGCCTTCCTCGAATCGCCGTTCGCGCAGAATTTGGTCCTCGAGCGAAATCCCTGTCACGAGGAATCCCTGGCGATCGCCCGGACCGTGGGCGTCGATTTCATCGTCAACACGACGCTCGACCGGAATTTGCGGCTGACCGGCGTCTTTGCCGGCGA
>JAQTRB010000276.1 GCA_028712015.1 Syntrophales bacterium | reverse complement strand
GCCCGCTTCGGTTTTTGTTTCCGGTCGCAACGGCGGGCGACCCGAATGGGTACGGCACAACGAATGACCGATGTGCGGAAAGCGGTCGGCCGGAAGGATGATCAAAACCGAGGATTGCAAACCGGAAATCGTTTACCCATGCCGCTGGGTCTACAAGCTGATCGGACGCGACATAAATCTTCTCCAAAGCGCGGTTCGGGAGGTGCTGACGGATCGGACCTGTTCGGCTGTGCCGTCCAAGAGCAGCAAGGGCGGCGCCTACCATTGCCTGGACGTCGAGATGACGGTTCGGAACGAACCGGATCGGCTTGATTGCTATGAACAGTTTCGGCGACATCCCGCCGTTATCCTGGTTCTGTAGTCTCGTGGAGATTTCCCTGTACATCAACGCCGTCCCAAAAGAGACCGACTTTTGCGTCATGGCCGGGACGATCGAAAAATTCTATTCAGGGTTGTTGCAGGGCGCCGTCGGCGGGGTGCTGTCCATGGCCAATTGTCTTCCGGATCTATGCTGCGGTTGCTGGAATTGTATGAAACCGGGAATCATGAGGAAGCGCGAAAACGGGATCTCTATGCTCGTCGCCTCAGTAAAAATACCACGGGAAATTAATGGATTGCCGACGTCAAGGCCGCCATGGACCTTCTGGGGTATCATGGCGGAGATCCGAGGAACCCGGTCTTGCCGCTGAGCGGCGAGGCCAAGTCGGAGCTGAAGGCGATCCTGCAAACGGAGGGGTTGCTCTAGGACAGGTCCGGCGTTTTTCAACGGGCGCTTAAAGGGTTGTGCCGGTCTTCTCCAGTAGATATTTCCGGCCCAGCAGCCACCTTCATCGAGGATCGCTCCTTTTGACCTCCTCTCAGCGATTCTGCATGAGCTTTAGAAACTTCGGCTCCTCGCCCTCGATCATTCGATAACAGTGCTCTTCGCCGGGAAACTTTCCGGTGCGCACGTCCTCGCAATACTCCGACATGGCTTTGACGATGACGTCGGCCACATTGCAGTATTTCTTCACAAACTTGGGAGTGAACGCCTGGAATTGTCCAATCAGATCGCTGACGATCAAAAGCTGGCCGTCGCAGTGAGGCCCGGCGCCGATGGAGAGTACCGGAATCGAGAGCTTCTGGTGGATGAATCGCGTCACCTCGGGCGGAACCGCCTCCACCAGGATCATCTGTGCGCCGGCGTTCTGCACGGCCAGGGCATCCTCGACAACCAGTTTGGCCGCATCGGCGGTACGGCCCTGGGCCTTGTGTCCGCCAAGCACGCCGGAACTCTGTGGGGTCAGTCCGATGTGGCCGACCACGAGAATCCCGGCCTCTACGATAGCTTTGATGCGGCTGGCTGCGCGGACGCCACCCTCGAGCTTGACGGCGTCGACATTGGCTTCCTTCAGAAACCGGCCGGCATTTTCCACGGCCTTCTCATCGCTGGTCTGATAGGATAAAAACGGCATGTCGCCGATCACGAACGTATTGGGTGCGCCGCGGCGCACGGCGTCACAGTGCACGATGCACTGGTCCATCGTCACCGGCACGGTGCCCGGGTATCCATACACACACATCCCGAGAGAATCCCCGACCAGGATCATGTCCAACCCGGCAGCCTCGGCGAACTGTGCTGTGGGAAAGTCATAGGAGGTGAGCCAGGTAATCTTCCGGCCGCCCTGCTTCATCTGGTAGAAATCATGGATCATCAGTTTCTTTCGCATTCCGGTCATCCTCCTCCGATGGATTCTCAATCATACCCTTCTGCAAGCGGGGGCATTCTACAGCAGGATTCATGTCCTGCACATGGAATATACCTTTTTTTCGACGGGATTGCCAGTCAATGGAAAAACTTTTCATCGGTTCCGTTTGCTGATAAGATTCCATCATAATTATTACCACGAGGAGGAACGAAATGGCGAACGATCCGAACAAGGTGATCTACTCCATGATCGGAGTGAGCAAGGTCTACGAAAAAAAACCGGTCCTGAAGGAGATCTATCTGTCCTATTTCTACGGCGCGAAGATCGGCGTGCTGGGACTGAACGGTTCCGGAAAGAGCTCCCTGCTGAGGATCCTTGCCGGTGTGGATCAGGATTTCATCGGCAAGACGATTCTTAGCCCCGGCCACACCGTCGGCTTTCTGGAGCAGGAACCGAAGCTGGACGACGCGAAGACGGTTCGCGAAATCGTCGAACAGGGGGTGCAGCAGACGGTCGATCTGATGAATGAATTCAACGAGATCAACGAGAAGTTCGCCGAACCGATGGACGATGGGGCCATGAACAAACTCCTCGACCGGCAGGCCAAGGTGCAGGAAAAGCTGGACCATCTGGACGCCTGGGACCTCGACTCGCGCCTCGAAATGGCCATGGATGCGCTCCGTTGTCCGCCCGGGGAGACCCCGGTGAAGGTTCTCTCCGGAGGCGAACGGCGGCGGGTCGCCCTCTGCCGGCTGTTGCTCCAGAATCCCGACATCCTGCTCCTCGACGAGCCGACGAACCACCTCGACGCCGAGTCGGTCGCCTGGCTGGAACACCACCTCCAGGCCTATGCGGGCACGGTGATCGCCGTGACCCACGACCGCTACTTCCTCGACAACGTCGCCGGATGGATTCTCGAGCTGGACCGCGGCCAGGGGATTCCGTGGAAGGGGAACTACTCCTCCTGGCTCGAGCAGAAACAGAAGAGGCTCCAGCAGGAGGAGAAATCGGAGACGGAGCGGCAGAAGACCCTCCAGCGGGAACTGGAGTGGATCCGGATGTCCCCGAAGGGCCGCCACGCCAAGTCGAAGGCCCGGATCAGCTCCTACGAGGAGCTCCTCTCCCAGGAGCGGGACGCCCGCGCCCGAGAGCTCGAGATCTACATCCCCCCGGGACCTCGCCTCGGCAAGCTCGTCATCGAGGCGGACGACGTTGCCAAAGGGTACGGCGACCGCCTGCTGGTCGAAGGCATGTCCTTCTCGCTGCCACCCGGCGGAATCGTCGGGGTGATCGGCCCCAACGGCGCCGGCAAAACAACCCTCTTCCGGATGATCACCGGCCAGGAGACGCCCGATGCCGGAACCATCCGGATCGGCGAGACGGTGAAGCTGGCCTATGTGGATCAGAGCCGCGATGTCCTGAACCCGGACAAGACGATCTGGGAGACGATCTCGGAGGG
>JAQTRB010000275.1 GCA_028712015.1 Syntrophales bacterium | reverse complement strand
TGTGGGAGATTGCCCGGGGCGCCCCTGCCGTTTCCTTTGAGAACCTGGACGGGACGGAGCGGGAATCAAGTGTCCGCGCCGCGGCAAGAAAACCCAGAATAGGCGTGATCAGGGATTCCGCCTTCTGGTTCTACTATCCGGAGAATCTGGAAGCCCTCGAAAAAACCGGGGCGTCTCTGGTGGAGTGCAGCGCCCTTGGCGATAGTAAACTGCCGCCGATGGATGCCCTGTACATCGGAGGGGGTTTTCCGGAGACCCATGCCGCGGCTTTGGCCGCGAACGCCGGTTTCCGGAAATCTCTCCATGCAGCCGTGGAGGACGGGCTTCCCGTGTATGCGGAGTGCGGCGGACTGATGTATCTGGGGAAAGATCTGATCGTGGAGGGAAAGGCCTTTCCGATGGTTGGCGTATTTCCGTTTTGCTTTCATATCGAGGGGGCCCCCCAAGGTCATGGGTACACCATCCTCGAGGTGGATACGCCGAATCCCTATTTTCCCACGGGGGAAATCCTCCACGGTCATGAGTTTCATTACTCCCACATCCCGGATTTTGAAGAGGGGAGTTACACTTGTGCTTTTCAAGTCAGGCGAGGGCACGGCATCCATGGGCGAAGAGATGGATTGTGCCACAAGAATGTGCTGGCCACATACTCCCACCTGCATGCCGTGGGAGCGAAGGATTGGGCCTGGGCCTTATCGGGACAGGCCGTTTCCTATCAGAGAAGAGGCGAATTTTCGGAACCAGGGAATGAGGCGTCGGCGTAACGAAACCAATAAAAAGTTAAATAGAGGGAGGTAATGCAGATATGCCGCAATTAGAGATTGATGGAAAGACATACGAAGTGGATGAGGATGGTTTCCTGCAGGAACTGGACAAGTGGAACAGAGACTTCGCGCAGGGTTACGCCGCCGTGGAAGGCATCGAAGGGACGCTGACCGAAGATCATTGGAAACTGATCGATTATATCCGGAACTACTATACACAGTTCGGCATTGCTCCGATGATCCGGAAGATGTGCAAGGATACGGGATTTAATCTCAAGCAGATTTATGAACTCTTTCCCTCGGGACCGGCCAAGGGAGCGTGCAAGCTGGCCGGCCTTTCGAAACCGACGGGATGCGTCTGATTGAGTTTTATGAAGCGACCATCACAATCAGGATCAATGGGTCATGATTCGGCGATCAGGGGTTAATCCCTTATTTAAGGATGCCTGTTGCAGGATCGAATGCATCACGGCAAATCCTGTCAGCGGATCCATCGTCGAATGGCGATGTTCCAGATATCGGCTCGATAACTTGGCGTAAGGCTTTCCCGCTTTTGATGGCGCGTTTCGCCAAGAAGGCCGAACCAGCCTCCAGGGTAAGATGACGGGCCTTTCCTTGCTTCGACTTCTCCAGGATCGGATTTTCGCTGGGCCCATTCGGTTACGGATACAACGGGGATTTTCGTTATGTTGGACGAATGCACGGTGCAGGGTAAAATGATCCGCCTGATGGTTGGATTCATCACCGATCTTGAGAATGTGGATGGGATCGTCTATTACGCCCGACCGGATCTGACGTTGGGCTCCGGATTCGGCACGGCGATTTCCACCCAGGGCGGACCAAAAGTGCAGGAGGAACTGAAAAAAACCGGTAGCGTCGCGACGACCGACGTTGTCGTCACAGGCGGAGGCAACCTCAAGGCCAAGTTCATCCTTCATGCAGTCGGTCCCCGATTCCAGGAAGAGGACAGCGAAGAAAAATTGAAGGCAACGACCTGGAATGTTCTACGAAAGGCGGAAGAACATAAACTTCAGAGAATCGCGTTTCCGGCAATGGGCGCGGGGTTCTATGGGATCCCTCTGCAAGTGAGCGCTCGCGTCACCCTGGAAGCGGCCAAGCAGTTTCTGAAAAAAGCGGTAGATCCCAAGGAAGTTGTGTTCTGTCTTCGGGATTTGCGTGAACTGAGGGTTTTCCAGGAACATCTACGGAAGATCATGGAGTGAAGATGAGCGACGCCCTTCGTTTCGTTTCCGATGAGTTGCAGTTGATGGCCCTGAGTTTCATGGCCATTGTCTACATCATTCGTATTCGTTGGTTTCTGAAATTCAAAGCCACGCGAGATCGCCAAGCCCCTGCCGAGCGTCGCGATACCTCTTTGTTCAAGGGAATCATCTATTCCTGGGCCAACATCGCGATGCCGTGGTCCATGGAGAGCACCCGGAGGATGTTTTTCTTCTACATCCAGTTCGTGGTCTTCCATCTGGCCGTTGCCGCGAACATTGGGATGTCTTTCGTCATCCCGTATGCGCCGGATCTGATAAGGCCGATCATCGTAGTCCGGCTTCTTCAGCTCCTGTTCGCGGCGGCCTTCATGATCGGATGCTATCGGCTGTACCGTCGTCTCAGCAATCCGGCGATGCGCCTGATCAGTACGCCGGATGACCTTTTTTCGCTGGGGTTGCTGACCGTCTGGTCGTTCGCTTCGATTTTCGCGGCCCCGAACCGTCCGGATCTGGGGGAGGGACCTTTGATGGTCTATTTCATCATGACCGCCTTCTTCCTGGTTTATGTGCCCTTCAGTAAAATATCCCATTATCTCTATTATCCGTTTACACGCTTCTACTTCGGCAAAACCATGCACTATCGTGGCGTCTACCCGGTCAAGCGGGTTGCGCAGACAAAACCGACAACAGTATAGATCATGCAAATCCATTCAAAGGCAACGAATGATTCCAATTTCCAGGTCGCATAAAGCCGACAAGGTCGTCGAGAGAATGAGCAAGAAACTGAATCGCCAGTTGGTGGGTTCGTTGGTGGGTTGCGTTCACTGCGGCATGTGCACGGAATCCTGCCACTATGTCCTGGCCAACCCGGACGACCCCACCTTTGCGCCGGCATACAAGGCGGATCAGATTCGCAAAATTTTCAAACGCAACTTTGACTGGACGGGGAAGATATTCCCCTGGTGGGTTCATGCCCAAGATGTTCGGACCGATGACGATCTGGAAAAACTCAAGGATATCGTATTCGGAAAATGCACAAACTGTCGAAGGTGTTCGTTAAACTGCCCGATGGGGGTGGATTTTGCGTTGCTGAACCGAATGGCCCGAGGGTTGCTTGTCTCCGTAGGCGTCATGCCGGAAGGCGTTGCCGTCGTCAGCAAGGATC
>JAQTRB010000274.1 GCA_028712015.1 Syntrophales bacterium | reverse complement strand
ATCGCCCGGAAGCGGCGCGCCGGCCAGTTTGTCATCCTGAAGATGGACGAGAAGGGGGAGCGGATTCCGCTGACCATCGTCGATTCGGATGAAAAGACCGGGACGCTCACGATCATTTTCCAGGTGGTGGGAAAGAGCACGGCGGCCCTGGCCTGCCTGAAGGCCGGGGATGCCCTCCTGGATCTCCAGGGACCCCTCGGCAACCCGACGGAGATCGAAAACTTCGGCCATGTCGTCTGTATCGGCGGCGGCGTGGGGGTGGGGGTCGTCTACCCGCTTGCGGCGGCGCTCAAGAAGGCGGGAAACAATGTGACCTCGATCATCGGCTCGCGGACGAAATCGCTGCTCATCCTCGAGGAGGAGATGAAGAAGGTGAGCGACCGCCTGATCGTGGCGACGGACGACGGGAGCTACGGTTTCCACGGTTTCGTCAGCGCGGTTCTCCAGAACCTGATCGACGCCAAGGAGAAGATCGACCGGGTTTATGCCATCGGGCCGGTGCCGATGATGCGCGTTTTGTGCAACGTAACGAAACCGCACGGAATCCCGACGGTCGTTTCGCTCAATTCGATTATGGTGGACGCCACCGGGATGTGCGGCGCCTGCCGCGTTTCGGTGGGAGGAAAGACCAAGTTCACCTGCGTGGACGGTCCGGAATTCGACGGCCATCAGGTGGATTTTGAACTGCTGGCGAATCGTCTGCGGATGTATGCAAGCCAGGAAAAACAATCAATGGAAGCCTACAGGTGCCAATGCCATGGAAAATAGCGAACTGAAACCGAAGAAGGAAAAGGTTCCCCGTCACAAGATGCCGGAACAGGATCCAAAGGTTCGGATCCACAATTTCAACGAAGTCCCCACGGGGTATACCGAGGAACTGGCGATCGCCGAGGCGAAACGCTGCATCCAGTGCAAGAAGCCCGGCTGCATCGCCGGCTGCCCGGTGGATGTGAACATTCCGGGATTTATCGCGCTGATCGCCGAGGGGAAGTTCATCGAGGCGGCGCTCAAGCTGAAGGAGACCAACGCGCTGCCCGCCGTCTGCGGCCGCGTCTGCCCGCAGGAGGACCAGTGCGAGAAGCTCTGCATCCTCGGGAAGAAGGGAGAGCCCGTGGCGGTCGGCCGGCTGGAGCGGTTCGCCGCCGATACCGAACGCCAATCGGGCAAAATCGCCATTCCCCCGAAACCGCAACCCAACGGGAAGCGGGTCGCGGTGGTCGGCGCCGGTCCCTCGGGGCTGACGATCGCGGGCGATCTGGTCAAGCTCGGCTATGACGTGACGATCTTCGAGGCTCTCCACAAGGCGGGCGGCGTTCTCGTCTACGGAATTCCGGAATTCCGACTGCCGAAGGCGATCGTGGAAGCGGAGGTCGATTATCTGACGAAGTTGGGGGCGAAGATCGAAACGAACGCCGTCATCGGTCGTCTCAAGACGGTGGACGAACTCTTCGCGGAGGGATTCCACGCGGTTTATCTCGGGGTCGGCGCCGGCGCTCCGGTCTTTATGAACATTCCCGGCGAGAACCTGAGCGGCATCTATTCGGCCAACGAGTATCTCACCCGCTCGAACCTGATGAAGGCCTACCGTTTTCCGGAATATGACACCCCGATCGTCCTGGGCAGGAATGTGGCCGTCATCGGCGGCGGAAACGTCGCGATGGATTCGGTCCGAACCGCGCTGCGGCTCGGGGCCGACAATGCGTTCATCATCTACCGGCGGACGGAGGTCGAGATGCCCGCCCGGATCGAGGAGGTGCACCACGCGAAGGAAGAGGGGGTGCAGTTCAAGCTTCTCACCAATCCCGTGGAGTACATCGGCAACAAGGAGGGCTGGGTGACGGGCATGCGTTGCCAACTGATGGAGCTGGGCGAGCCGGACGATTCGGGGAGGCGAAGACCCGTTCCCGTGAAGGGGTCGGAGTTCGTGATCCCGGTCGATACGGTGGTGGTTGCCGTCGGGACGATGGCCAATCCGATCGTTCCCGCAACGACGCCGGGGCTGGAGACGAACCGTTGGGGATACATCGTCACGAAGGACGATTCCGGCCGGACCAGTCGCGAAGGGATCTATGCAGGGGGCGACATCGTGACGGGCTCGGCCACGGTCATCCTGGCGATGGGTGCCGGCCGACAGGCGGCGCGAGCGATTCACGCCTACCTGTCCGGTCAATAGCCGGAAACGGCCAAGCGGATTCCGGGTTGTTGAGACATTCACGTCGGGCGGGATGCGAGCTTCGTTTCCCGCCCGCCGTTTTTCGGGGGAGAGGCTCATGGACCATCCGCGGATCGTGCTCAGGAAGGGGCGAGAGGCGGCGCTCCGCCATGGACACCCCTGGATCTTCTCCGGGGCGCTGGCGAGGGTGGAGGGAGAGCCGCTTCCCGGCGACGTTGTGCTCGCGGCCGATGCCGGCGGAAAACCCTTGGGCCTCGGTTTCTACAACAGGGGCGACATCGCTTTTCGACTGCTGACCGACGATCCCGCCGCGACCATCGACGCCGGTTTCTGGCGGAGACGGATTGCGCGCGCGATCGCCCTTCGGCAAAAGGTCGTGCCGGCGGAAACGGACGCCTATCGGTTGATCAACGCCGAGGGGGATGGAATGCCGGGCCTGGTCTGCGATCGCTACGGCGGGTATCTCGTTTGTTCCATCGGAACGGCGGGGATGGAAAGATCGCGGGAGGCCGTGATCGGCCTCCTCGTTGAGCTCCTCAGGCCCGCCGGGATGTACGAGCGGAGCGGGGGTCGTTCCCGTCTATTGGAAGGCCTCTCCGAACGGATCGGTCCGGCGGCGGGGGAAGTTCCGCCGCTGACGGTCGTCACGGAAAACGGCCTTGGCTTCGAGGTCGATCTTCTGACCGGACAGAAGACGGGTTTTTTCCTGGATCAGCGCGGGAATCGGGAAATCGTCGGGTCCCTGAGCCGGGAGGCGACCGTTTTGAACTGCTTTTCCTACACCGGAGCCTTCTCCGTCTATGCCGCCCGCGGCGGGGCCGAACGGGTCGTTTCCGTCGAGTCCTCGGCGACGGCAAACGACATTGCCCGCCGGAACCTTGCCCGCAACCGTCTTTCGCCCGAAAACCATCCCGTGGTGACGGCCAACTGTTTTGAATATTTGCGGGAGACGAAAGAGACCTTCGATTTGATTGTTCTCGAC